>JAJZFK010000004.1 GCA_021805405.1 bacterium | reverse complement strand
ACATCTCCGCTGCAAAGCCTTGTGCCCGGTATTTTCGTAGTAGTGCAGAACGCCATCCACCCAATCGCAGGAACGGTCTAGCATGATCGCATGAATATCCCACCGTTCACTGCAGGTGTGCGCTTTTATCAACCCATCGGCCTGCTGCGTTAATGCAGTTCGTCGCAGCATATCGCGGTGAAGGCGCGGGTCGCTCCACACTTTATGACCAGAGGTGGATGGCCCCGCCAGTCCAACGCGTGTGAGCTGGTAAGCAGGCGGACTGTTGTCCATCCACTCTACCCGTTCCCTATCCGCGCAATCCACATAGCTATCTTCACTCATAACTTCCAACGACCGCAACGAGAGCTCCCAAAGCGCGTTTAGTTCGCGGTCACTGCTCTGGAACCGCCCCACTCGTTCGAAGGGGTAGTTTACGGCAACCAGCCTTACATCTAGTACACGCACCGTGCCAGTTACCACATTCAGTACAAACCGCTCAATTGCAAAGGTATCGCCGGTCATCCAGGTTTGCATACCGACGCGCGTGATATAACTGCTTTCGCCGTCATCGTTTTCTGGCGCGTGGTAGTGGGCCAGCAGCTTCGCCCCTTCCGAGGCATCTATAGTGAGGAGAACGTAAGCCTGCTCTACCGGCCCGATGGAGACCTCCAGTGAACTGCCTTCTGAAAGTTCAATCGGCAGGCCTCGCGCAGGCTGGCTAACCTCGTTGTTTGCCTGATTGACCGCAAAGCGTAACCTGCTGCGCGGAATTTCGCGCTCATGTAGCAGCGGGATGCTACGTGGCATCAGCGGAGCAAAGTACTGCTCAGCCGGCGTGGGCGAGGCGGATGGGTCTGCTTCAATGACAGTTGCAGCAGCCCACGTTTCATCGCTGAACGTTGGCAGCATCCAGTCCGAGGGCATTAGCCGTGCGTCGATTGCCTCCACGATAGAGCCCCAGCACTGACGCCGTTGAAGGTAGCTCGCCTCCACCGCACTCAACCAGGTGGTATCTGTAACCACCTCAAATTTCGTGCCATCGTTTTCCTCACCAGCAAGCATCACAGCAAGGGCAGGTAAGTGAAACATGATGCGGCCCGTTGGTGTATCGCGGTACACCATAACGGCGATAAGGTTTGCACCGGGGCGCAGATGGTGTACTACATCTAGGGTATCGTACTGCGGCCCGTTGTTTTGAAACCTGGCAGGGCCGCGCAGCACGTATTTGCCGTTTATGTAAAGACGGTAACGCGAATAGGCAAAGATATGTAGCAAACCGGTGCGCGGTCGTGATGCTAGGTGAAAAGTCTTGCGGAAAGCTGCGTACAGGTCGCCTGGCGCATCGGTTGGAATGTCAGGCGTCCAGATAAAATGCCTGGCAAGATGCTCACCGGTTTCGTCCCCTGTCGGGTAAGAAACCGCAAATGCTTCGTCCTCAGGGTATTCGCGAAAGGGCAGATTGGAGGCTCCAAGAGCCCCCGAGCTGGAACCTGCAGTCATGAGTGCCGCTCCCAACTGTATAAAAGCTCTTCGTTCCACATAGTATCTCCAGAAATAACCTTAGGTGCCGCAGTGCACTACTGGTTTGGAATTTTTCTTGAATTATACCAGCCCGCTCTCATTTTAATATCGAGATAAGGCCGACTATTCCACCAAATCCGACAACTATTGTGATTACGTTCGCAAAAGCAGCCGATGATATTCGCCGAACCGCGTGCGCACCTGCGATGGTACCAAATACAGCCGGTGCAAATAGCCAGAGGCAGTAGGCTAGCCACGTCATTTTTGCAATACCGGTAGCCGAAGCCATGGCGATTGCAATTAGGTAACTGAGAAGGTTGAAAACAACGAGGATTGCACGGCTCTCATTAATCGCGCGACGTTGCCAGGAAACAATCATGACAGGCACAGGTCCGCCCATGCTGGTGCAGCCATTCAGTACACCTCCTAAAAATGTACCAAACATCAACGGTATTATCCCCTGCCCCAACCTTACCTCCAACCTAAACAAGCGAAGAATTGTTAGGCCTACTGCGAGCGCAGAAATAGCAGCCTTCAAGGTGGGGCGATGGATTACCAGCAGGAGTAGTATTCCGAGAGGCGTGCCGAGCACAGTACCTGTAATCACGGGAAGTGCAGAAGCAATTTTAATATCGTTGCGAACCTCAACGATTACTCCCACACTCATCAATGCCCCAAGCACCCCCAAACGCGGATCGTGCAGTACAAGCAGGGTAAGGGGAGTAAAGACAATGGCGAATCCAAACCCAGCTATGCCTTTAACAAATCCTGCCAGAAATGCAATGAGGCTGCAAATAATCAGTAACTTGGGTGTGAAGGGACAATGCAACTGTTTGAACGCTCCAATCACCGCAGGAACCGCATACCCGGCGGCTCGTGCGATACCGGGCAGTCAATCTTATTCCAAATCTGCGTTTTTGCCTGAGGATAGACGTGATGCTAAAGTATATCGCATCTGAATGGATGCGTGTGTCACAACTGACTAGGTGCTGGAAGCGTAATATTGCCACCCACTGTCCGCGCGATGCCTCAGCAGTACAATTGCTACATTTTCAGTAGAACCAGCATTAGGCTAACATAGATTAGATGTTACTGCGAGGCCAACTGGTCACTTCCTAGCGACTCCATAAGAGGTGCGAGCCTTGAAGGAAGCTCATTAGCATTCGCCATCAGGGTATCGGTTGGTACAACCTGTCTCGTCATACCGCAGTGGTCAATATCGTTGCGTAAATCACGTACGAAGGACCAGGCTTCCTTCATGCCGGTAATAGTCTGGATCGACTGCAGTATCATATCTGGTTCAGGATTCTCTGCCGCGGAGCCGGCATTGGCCAATACGTTAAGGGCTTTCGTTACTCCATTTCTATGATCGCAATCGCTTAATGGCAGGCCAGTATGCACTACCGTGTACGAAACGAGCCACTCCCGTGCCAATGAAACCGCCTGCATTATCTGCTGGTGGTCCAAGTACCATTGAATCAGCTTGAACTCGTTAAGTAGTTGCTCGTTATCGTTGCCCGAGTCCCACGCCATCCAGCTGTACTTGTCCGAGAGGAGCTTCAGCTCCTCGGCGAGCGGTGGCGCAAACGCCTGTATCTCGCCTGTCGCCATGTTCAGGCTTAGGGTAAGCTTTAGCGCTGCTGCAGGTATTTCCCGTGGACGTACGAGTGAAAGGGCAGCGGATAGCCGCTCAAGGTTCGAACTAACCTTGCGAAGGTGC
>JAJZFK010000157.1:7469-13122 GCA_021805405.1 bacterium | reverse complement strand
CTACGTGCGTGCGTGCGTTGACGAAGCAGGCGGTGGACGGCGGTGCGTTGCTGCTAGAGAACATGCTTGTGCGGCATATTGAGGAATCCTCTAGCTGCGTTACCCTTGTTTTTGAGGACGGCAGCAACGAGTCATTCGATAACCTGGTGGTAGCCGCCGGGCCGTGGGTAGGCAAGCTTTTGCAAGGGTTGATGCCGCTCACCGTTACTCGGCAAGAAGTCGCCTATTTCAAGATTGGTACGGATAGAGCGGATTTCATGCCGGCCAGGCTGCCAGTCTGGATTGACCTACGGTCATTGGTATATGGCTTTCCGCTCGATGGCGTTATAGACGGCGTAAAAGTAGCCTCACATATTTCTGGTGCAACGGTTGATCCTGACTCAATCGTTCGTGAGCCGGATTACCTGTACCAGCAGACAGTCGCACTGGAAGCACAGCGCAGACTTCCTGCACTAACGGATAGAGTGGTGAAATCACAGGTCTGTATGTATACAAACACACCAGACGAGGATTTTATTCTGGACTGGTTTCCTGGCAGCCATCGTATTTTTATCGTGAGCGGGTGCTCTGGCCATGGCTTCAAGTTCACACCGCTCCTGGGCGAAATTGCTGCTGCGTCGGTTTGCGAGGAGGATC
Source organism: bacterium (assembly GCA_021805405.1). Classification (GTDB taxonomy): domain Bacteria; phylum Armatimonadota; class Chthonomonadetes; order Chthonomonadales; family Chthonomonadaceae; genus JAJZFK01. The sequence continues at coordinate 12,486 of JAJZFK010000157.1, read as the reverse complement.
TCAAAATAGACATATCGCGCTTCTCCCTTTCTCGATTCAGTATTTAACCAGCAGAAACGCTTCGACCGCCTATAACAGTACATGCCCAAAACCACGCGCAAAAAACCGCTGTCGCAGCTAAACTAGCACACAAGCTGGCGTTAGCCTGCGTCCTAAGTATGGAATGCTGTGAAAACCATTTCACTTTCAAGGTTGTCGCCAACGCGCCTAGCTGGTAAAGTGACCACGAGTGCAACATTGATAACGAGTTCGCAAAATACAAACGCTATTATTAGCTGCTATCCATCTGGACGAATTGGAAGGCAGTGCGGAACCGGGTAACGATAGACAATTCACTCAACAACCGCGTATGCGAATTTGTTAGCTAAATGCAACAGTGCCTCTCAACCTAACGCATAACAGTCATCATTTCCAAAAACATTTGCCACTTTATCGCACCACTTGGCATCCCATAGCCGGTTTGAAATACCCACTTGCATCGGATTTGTTGTCTAGCGCATTAAAATTCGCCAATTAGTGCAAACTTTAACTTAAAACTCACTGTTACATTTGTGATTAAAAGATTTCGTTAGTGCATACGCCGTTAGTAGGATGTGCAATAACTGCCTGTACGGTACACTCGTTTATAAGAGCGGGTTCTTATTGAACACCACTACACTTACCGAATCGAGCTCTTAAACGAAGGAGTCCGACATGCGAATCGGAGTGCCGAAAGAAACCTACGCTACCGAGCGACGCGTTGCCCTCGTCCCCGCGGCTGTGGCCCCACTTAAAAAAGCTGGTGCCGATGTGCTGGTTGAGTCCGGGGCAGGCGTTGGAAGCGGCGTATCGGACAACGCGTATACGGAGGCTGGTGCGACAATTGTTGCTACCAGGGCAGAGCTGCTAACCAACGCGGACATACTGGTTCAGGTTAGAGGCCTGGGTGCAAACCCTGAAGGCTGGAGGACCGACCTGGACGCGATGCATCAGGATCAGCTACTGGTTGCAGTGGTGGATGCCCTGGCATCCCCAGAGCCACTAAAGGATGCGATGACCAAAGGCATTACCGCCTTTGCATTAGACATGGTACCGCGTATATCACGCGCTCAAGCCATGGATGTTCTCTCCTCACAAGCGAACCTCGCTGGCTACTGCGCTGTTCTGCTAGGCGCAAGTTCACTTCCCAAGATCATGCCAATGCTCATGACTGCTGCCGGTACCATTACGCCCGCAAAGGTGCTGGTAATGGGGGCTGGCGTGGCAGGACTACAGGCCATCGCAACTGCCCGTCGAATGGGTGCAGTGGTTAGCGGTTACGACGTTCGTCCGGCAGCCAAGGAGCAGATTGAGAGCCTGGGTGCCCGCGCTGTGGAACTACCTATACCTACCGAACAGTCACAGGATGCCGGTGGTTACGCAAAAGCAATGGATGCTGCCTTTTACGCTAAGCAGGCAGAACTCTTAACCCAGGTTGTCTCGGAAAGTGATATCGTCATCACAACGGCGGCGGTACCTGGCCAAAAGGCCCCGGTACTGGTTTCAACAGCCATGGTGGAGCGCATGCAGCCTGGTTCTGTAGTGGTAGATATCGCTGCAGAGCGCGGTGGCAACTGTGAACTAACAGTGCCGGGCCAGTCTATTTTGCACAACGGTGTAATGGTGATAGGGCCCCTCAACCTGGCATCTACGGTTCCCGTACATGCCAGCCGCCTGTTCAGCAAGAATATCTCTACGTTCCTTCTTAACATGATCAAGAAGGGCGAACTGCTTATAGATCTTGAGGACGAAATCATTCGTGAAACGATGCTTACTCACAAAGGCGCTATCACGAATGCTCGTGTGGGTGAACGTTTGGGTATAGCACCGCCTGCGGCGCAGGCGCAGAAGGAGAACTGAATGTCCTCTATAATCGAGAACCTTTACATATTTGTTCTTGCAACGTTTTTGGGCCTTGAAATCATCAGGCGAGTATCCCCGTTGCTTCATACGCCACTCATGTCGCTTACCAATGCTATCTCAGCTATCAGCCTTGTGGGATCGATAGTTCTCCTTGGGGAGCAGGCCAATACCTTAAGCACGGTGTTGGGCGCAGTGGCCGTATTCGCCTCTATGACGAACGTTGTAAGTGGATTCCTTCTTACCGACCGTATTCTCAAGATGTTCAAGAAACGCGAGCCAAAACAAAATGCCAATTCACCAGCTAAGCAATAGTCTGCCGATATTTACATCTATCACTTACCTTGTTGCAGCGGTACTGTTCATTCTTTCGTTAAAATGGCTCAATGGTCCTTCAACAGCTAGGCGCGGCGTATTAGCCGGTGAGCTGGGGATGGCTGTCGCTATTGCCGGAACACTTGTCCTGCCGAGCATCGAGTCCTTCAAGTGGATCATCATCACTCTTTTACTGGGTACTGCCGTTGGCGTGCCAATCGCGGTGCTTACACCCATGACTGCGGTGCCGCAACGAACAGCGTTGTCGCACTCGTTTGGCGGCCTTGCGGTTGGCTGCGTGGGTGTCGCCGAGTTTTTCCTGTGGCATGCCCGTGAGCCTGAGAAGCTTACACACTTCAACGTAGGTGTGCTCTGCCTTGAGGTGCTGTTGGGCTTCCTCACGTTTACTGGCAGCCTTATGGCGGTTGCCAAACTGCAGGAACTCATTCCTACACGCCCTATGACGTATAAGGGGCAGAACGTAATCAACTTCATCCTGCTTGGTATCGCTATATTGCTGGGTGTGTGGCTTACGGTAGATCCCAGCCAAACGGCGCTCTTCCTCCCCTTTGCCGTTATGGCCATGATATTTGGCGTTCTGCTTATTCTGCCAATTGGCGGTGCAGATATGCCAACTGTTATAGCACTGCTAAACTCTTACGCCGGCCTGTCTGCGTCCGCTATGGGCTTTGTCCTTAACAACAAGATGCTCATAATCGCCGGTACGCTAGACGGTGCTTCGGGCTTTATCCTTTCCGTAATCATGTGCAAGGCGATGAACAGATCGTTTACAAACGTGCTATTTGGTGCTTTTGGCCAGGTGGTGGCAAAGGGGCCAGACGCGAAGGAGCAACGCAGTGTTCGCAGCGCGCAGGCAGAGGAGGCTGCCGAGATACTACAGTCCTGTTCTAGCGTAGTGATCGTACCTGGGTACGGTATGGCGGTTGCGCAGGCTCAGCACAAGGTACGTGAGCTTTACGACGCTCTAACCAAAAAGGGCGTAGACGTAAAGTTTGGCATTCATCCGGTCGCCGGCAGAATGCCTGGCCATATGAACGTGCTGCTTGCGGAGGCCGACATTCCCTACGACCAACTTTATGAAATGGATGACATTAACCCGGAGTTACCGCGCACCGACGTTGCCCTCATCATTGGTGCCAACGATGTTACAAACCCGGCAGCGCGCCACGACAAATCCAGCCCGATTTACGGTATGCCTATCATTGATGTTGATAAGGCAAGCTCCGTAATGGTGATCAAGAGGAGTATGAACTCAGGATTTGCAGGGATCGACAATGAACTCTATTTTATGGATAAGACGCTCATGCTGTTTGGGGACGCCAAGACTTTTGTTGGTGACATGGTTAAGGCCATTGCTGAAAACCACTAAGATAGTACCCAACCGTTTACCTCGCTACAGGGCCAGGCTGGCAACAGCCTGGCCCTCTTATTTGTCACCAACGGATGTACTAACATCACGTTGGAATTGACCATGGAGAATATTAGGCAGTGGCCGGAGATTTATCTCGAGTGGAATGAGGGGGTGAGCGGAGCCGGAAACAGAGAGTAACCGAGGCAGCAATACGGCGTGTGCTACTAAATACCACACGCCTCGGTAGTGGTAAGACCGATTGGCGCGTGGCAGGAATTAAGTAGGCTTAGGCATAAACAAAACCGGCGTGCAGAGAGATCTGCACGCCGGTGGAATACTAACACACCCGTTTGATCTAGTATCCGGTGCCGGTAAACGTACCCGTATTGTTAAACTCATTACCAGTGGCAAGACCGCTTAAGGTGAATGTACCAGTAACTACTGATGAACCCGTAGTAGTGTTAATTGTAAATGTGCCACCTGGTGTGCCACCTGTTGCAGCCGGCCACACATTCGTTATGGTTACTGTTCCCGTTGTAACGGTTGCGGTGCCAAGCGCAACGACTGTTCCTGCAGTGTGTGCTACTTTGGATGAGCCATCCTGAATGAATGTGACTGAACGACCATCAGGCATTACGAAGACGCCGCCAGTACCGCTAATGGATGGCGCGGTGTTGGCATTTGTTGTGAAGGTGCCGATTGCCGCCATACTTTTACCACCACCATCAGAGCCGTTACTGGCATTTGCCTCCCAGTGTCCGGACGTCGTGGAGGCGACTGCAGTCCATGTTCCGTGAGCCTCATTTCCGTCAATAGAACCTGTTAATGTGTACAGTCCGTCTGTGCTACCGCCAGAGAATGTACCGTCTGGGGCGATATCGGCGATTACCTGGTCGGCGTCGGTTACATTCCAGTTCGAATCTGTGATGACCAGCACAGCGTGAATGGTTTTGGATGCAGTATCAGAAACCATCTCGACAAGGCCATGGGCGCTTGAGGAGTTGCCACTGTTGGTGTCATTGCCGTCGGTTGAGCCAGTGGCCCATGGGTCTTTGCTAACAAAAGTAAGGCTGGCAATCGATTTGGCGGCTTCCGTCTCTACACTTGCGACTTCGGTTTGGTGCTGGTCGATATGCTTCGTCAGGTCAATTGGCGGTGCAGTTCCAGCGGCAACCTGTGCGGCGATCGTCGACTGGAAGTTTTGATCAAGTGATGATAGGTCTTCGCCAGGAGTAACCACATTAGAAGAGATCTGTTGCAGAACATAACTGCTCGCCACTGTGGTTTCCTGATCGACGGGTTCTGATACGGGTGTGGTTGCTGCTACATGCACATAGGTACCCAGTTGCAGCGTGGTAGGTGTGCCCGCGGAGGAGGTAACAGTTTTGCTTGCTTCTACAATGTAGTTATGCCCGCTTGTGGTAGAAGTAAAGCTGTAGTTTCCATTTGCGT
>JAJZFK010000157.1:0-7459 GCA_021805405.1 bacterium | reverse complement strand
ACCACTCAACGCGGAAGTGCCTGCCGTTGTAATATCATATAGGTCGACTGTAGCACCAGGCAGCGGTACCGAACCGGTAACCGTTCCTCTCGTGGGCGTGCCAGAGGGCACGCTTACCGTGCCTGTTAGTGCGGCGGCTTTAGTGAGCGCGCCACCTCCGCCTCCACAACCTGCCAATCCTGCAATGAGTAGCGGCGACGCTACAATCAGGAGCCTTGTTTGGCTCACAAGTTTACGATTCAAAATCATTCTTCATACCTCTGGTTGATTAGTGTCGCTAAAACACGTTGTAATGGAGAATTGCCTAGCGAGTTGAATACTGAAGTATCGGGATAAAATACAGAAACCTTGAATATATGCTAGGGAAATCCAGAGATCTTATTTAATAGGAATAATTTGTGAAAAATCCAGTTGTGCTCGCCTGTCTTAGCAAGGATTGTGCCGTATTGAAAAATCGCCGTAACCTTAGGTGATTTGCACCGGGTACGAACTCCTCTACTTCCTAAGGTTGCACGTCACCAATAGCACTATGTACAATGAGGAACTAGACGAGCCAGTAACGCAAATGCCGTCGAATTCAAAGGTTGATCTTCAACCTCTAAGCTCGGCGGCAAGTTGTCTAACCAAAGAGTTTACTCGTTAGTCGTTACCGGTAAGTCACTTCCAGTGATCTGTTCTAAACGGTGGGGCAGGGAGGTCAGCGCCATTGAAGAGGTTACAAATAGGAGCATCGGCCCACGCGTACCGCACTGCCAACGGGTGTGCTACATCCGGCGAGCCTAACACTACTTTATTTCCGACTATCTTGGCATTTGCCCAAACCCATTTACGGTCGGCCCCTGCGATAGCGAAGCCCTGTATAGTATCGCCATGGGCAAGCGTAGTATCCATGACCTTTAATCCGCCATTGGCATGTGCGAATGTTATGATTGCCTTATTGCCCATAATCTTCATAGATTTGTAGGTAGGACCTGAATCGACGACGTTTTTGTGGTACGTGTGCTTAAGTGCCAGGAGACACAACCGTTTGCCAACATCGCTCTTATCCTTTGGGTGAATGTTGGTGGGATCACCGATATCTATGCAGGTTGCAAGTCCAGAGTTAGGAACAGTTCTAGCAGTTATGGCCTGGGCCTCCTGCAGTTCGGCCCACGCACTTTGAGATGGTTGCGGCTTTACTGCCTGCCAAGGAGCAATCTGCACGATGTAGAAGGGGAAATTGCCCTCATTCCACCGTGTTCGCCAATCCTGAATCATGGTAGGCAGCAGAGTTCTGTACTGCTGAGCGCGACCGACGTTTGACTCACCCTGATACCAAATGACGCCTTTTATGGGGAACTTTTCCAGCGGCGCGATCATCGCATTGTAAAGCACGGTTACCTGGTTGGGATCACCAGGTCGCATGGATGCCGGGAAGTTAGCCATGCGTTCTGCAGCTGCCGTGAAGTCTGGCATCGTTTCGAGTGCATGGGCGCTCGTCCATGCTTCTGCGATAGTGCCGCCCCACGAGGAGTGAATGAGCCCAATAGGAATCTTCAGGCTGCGATCTAGATCGCGACCAAAGTAGTAGGCAACCGCCGAAAACCCGTTCCAAGAGCCTTGTTTGATGTTAGTAGGCGTGCAGGTAAGCCACTCGTTAGCATGGTAGTACGCCCTGTTTGCCGAAAGGGTCTTTAAGGGTGTTGGTGAGATATCCATTAATACGTTGTACAGTCGCAGGTTAGGGTAATCTGCCGCCGCTTCTACCTTGTTGGGATGTAGAAGGTTGCCGACACCAAACTGCATGTTGCTTTGGCCCGAACATAGCCAGACATCGCCAACCATTACGTTTGTGAATGTACGGGTAGAGATGCCTTTTACTGTGAGCGTATAGGGCCCACCAGCGTGCATCCGCGGCAGGTCCGTCTCCCAACTTCCACTTGGTGATGCCTTTGTTGAGAATGTGCGGCCGCCAATCTCTACCGACACTTTCGAGCCTGGTGCCGTCCATCCCCACACTGGTACAACGTGATCCCGTTGCAACACCATATCATTCGAATATAGTCTGCTGACAAATGGGAGCGTATTCGCTGCCTGTGCTCCATGGGAGCCGGTCATTAGTATTGTGGCCAGTACAGCAACTGACAACATCGGTACTCTCATATAAAACTCCAGCAATGGATTGAATACCACAATTCAGCTCAAACCTTGCCTGGCGATCGCTCGACCGGGCAGTGACTGGGAACCATCGCGGTGGTATACTTAAAGACAATTCTCCTCGTTTTGTATACATTCCTGCACTTGCAGTGGAAATGTGGATATTGTGGCCGGTAACTAATTTGAATGGAGACAGGCAGTGATTACGAGTTGGCGTGAAGTGGAAGCCGGTATTACTTTTCCCGAGGGCTTCGCCACGGCAGGCGTTAGGTGCGGCCTAAAGACAAGCGGTGAAGATTTCGCGTTAGTTGTAAGCGAAAGCGAAGCCACTGTGGCCGGACTTTTCACTACGAACAAGGTGCAAGGCGCTTGCGTGCGGTATTCCAGAAGGGTGGTACGCGGCGGAGCCGCACAGGCTGTGGTGATAAATGCTGGTAACGCTAACACATGCAACGGTGAGCAGGGCGATACAGATAACCGCACGATGGCAGACTGGGTCTCCCGCCATCTTCATATACCTCCCGACCGCGTTATAACTGCCTCCACAGGCGTCATTGGGCACTTGCTGCCTATGGAGAACGTGCGCAAGGGGGTTGACCTTGCCGTGAGCAAACTCGACTCTGGACGCGATGCCGATATTGGTGCGGCTACCGCCATCATGACTACGGACACCTACGCCAAATATCGAGCTGCTGAAGTGGATGCCGACGGATGGGTGGCACCAATAAGGCTTGGGGGAATGTGCAAGGGGGCAGGTATGATAGCGCCAAACATGGCTACCATGCTGGCGTTCGTGACTACAGATGCGCGAATTCCGGCTCCCCTGTTGCAGGAGGCATTGCGCCGGGCATCTGAAGCTTCGTTCAACCGCGTAACCGTTGATGGGGATACCTCAACGAACGATATGTGTATATTAATGGCAAGTGGCATGGGGAACGGTGAGATATCGCGCGCGGGCGATGCATTTGAAGACTTTGTGCAAGCACTTACACGCCTATGCACTCTGCTTGCCAAGGAGCTTGCGCGCGATGGCGAAGGCGCTACCAAGCTGGTAGAAGTGCGCGTTAGGGGTGCCGTATCGGCTCCAGCGGCACATGCCATTGCTCGAACGATCGCAGAATCACCGCTTGTCAAGACGGCTCTCTTTGGTAACGATCCCAACTGGGGTAGGGTGCTTATGGCAGCTGGTAGGGCCGGTGTTCCCTTTGACCCAGATCAGACATCGCTCTTTATTGGTGATATTGAGGTGTTTAAAACGGGAACTGGTATGAATTTCGATCGCGACGCTGCACACGACTATCTCACAAACAAAGAGATTGTTTTAACGGTCGATGCTGGTATGGGGGACTTCACCGATACCATGTGGACGTGTGACTACAGCTACGATTACATCAAGATTAATGCCGAATATCACACTTGATACGGCATGGATGAGAGCATGAACCTCACAATCTCTTCGGAAACATCGGCAGCAGTCCTTATTGAGGCACTGCCCTACCTGCGTCAGTTTTACGGCAAGACCATTGTCGTGAAATATGGCGGCAACGCAATGATTGACGACACGCTTAAGTCGCAGGTTATGCAGGATGTCGCACTACTTCATTACGTGGGTGTGCGCGTCATTCTGGTACATGGTGGCGGACCCGATATCAATGCCATGATGAAGCTTGTGGGGATAGAGCCAAGTTTTGTTGGTGGCTTGCGCGTTACAGATGCAGCGACTATGGAAATTGTTGAGATGGTGCTTGCAGGTAAGACCAACAAGAATATCGTTTCGTTGCTCAACAGGCAGGGCGCCCGTGCTGTTGGTCTTAGTGGCAAGGACGCCAATATGATAGTTGCGTGCAAGATGACCTCACCTAAAGGCGACTTAGGGTTTGTGGGCGAGGTAGCTCAGGTGAATCCTGCCATACTCTCTCTCCTGGCTGAGCAGTCATACATCCCAGTTGTTTCGTCAATCGCGATTGGGCCGGACGGGAATAGTTACAACGTGAATGCGGACCACGCAGCGGGGCACATCGCCTCTGCCGTGGGTGCGGCAAAACTGGTGCTTCTTACGGACGTCGAGGGTCTCTATGCCGATTACTCAGATAAGAGCAGCCTCATAAACCGCATGACTATTCAGAGGGCGGATGAGATGATTAAATCTGGCCAGGCAGATAGGGGTATGATTCCAAAGCTGGAGGCGTGCATCACCGCGATAGAGGGTGGCGTAGAGCGGGCGCATCTTATTGATGGCCGTGTACCGCACTCGTTGCTCATAGAGATATTTACGGATTCTGGTATTGGTACCATGGTTTATGCCTGATGGCTAAAACTCCATGGCAAATTAAAAAGGACGAGACTCATGGGTACCGAGGTAGACGGTTCGCAGCTTAACGTTGCGGAAATTCATGCTCTGGATAAACAGTACGTTATGGGAACGTACATCCGGCAGCCAATGGTTATTGTGAAGGGCGACGGAGCCAGGCTGTGGGACAGCGAGGGCAACGAATACCTCGATTTTCTCGCCGGTATCGCAGTTGCACAGGTGGGGCACTGCCATCCCAGGATTGCGGAGGCGATAAGCAAACAGGCTCATCAGCTAATGCATGTTAGTAACCTGTTTCACAACGAGCTACAGGCGAAGCTTGCGGCCCGGCTGTGCGGTCTTACAGGAATGGACAAAGTCTTCTTCTGCAACTCCGGAGCAGAGGCCAACGAGTGTGCAATAAAACTTGCCCGCAAGCGCGGCAAACAGCTTCGTGGTCCAGATTGCTATGAGATAATTACTTTTGAGGGCAGCTTTCACGGCCGCACGATGGGGGCTCTGGCAGCTACTGCCCAACCGAAATACCAGGAGGCGTTTGCACCCATGCCTCCTGGCTTCCTCTACACAAAACTAAACGACCTGGCAGCGCTGGACCAGCTTATTTCCGAGAAAACATGCGCGGTTATGGTTGAGCCAATTCAGGGCGAATCAGGCGTAAGACCAGTGTCACCGGAGTTCCTTAAGGCAATCAGGCTGCTTTGTAACGAGGCGGAGGTCCTGCTGATTCTGGACGAGGTACAGTGTGGTACAGGACGAACTGGATGCTTTTTGGGCAGCCATCATCTTGGGATAAAAGGCGACGTTATTACTATGGCGAAGGGAATTGCAGATGGGTTCCCTATGGGAGCGTGCCTGGCATCTGGTGAGGCCGCTAACACGTTAGTACCTGGCGACCATGGCTCTACTTTTGCAGGCCAGCCGCTTGCGTGTGCTGCGGCCCTAGCGACCCTCGATGTTCTTGAGGACGAGGGGCTCATGCAAAATGCCGAGGAGGTGGGTGCCTTTCTGGCGAACCAGCTTAACGTCCTGGCAGGGCGCTACCCTCACCTCATCAAAGAGGTGCGCGGCCTGGGCCTTATGATTGGGATAGAATTTTCGCAGCCAATCGCCAAAAAGCTCCTGGCGGGCTTGTATCGGCGGTTTATTATAGCAAACGCTGTTGGAGAATCCATCTTGCGCCTGGTGCCACCGCTCGTGATTACCCGCGAACAGTGCATGCAGCTTGTAGAGGCATTAGATGCCGAATTACATCATGTTATTGTAGAGTAATGCACTCGTTTGTAATGGCTGTGAATGGTGAACCAAACGCAGGACCCGCTGTGCGGCACCTTCAATCGCACGAAGCTAGCATAACTTACCAGATTGAGTGGTGACACGACCGCACAAACGGTCATCACTCTTCGCAAGTGTGCCAGGTTCAATTACGCGCGGTCATTTATCCAGCTGACGCAGTAATTGCGCACATGCCGCGCCAGCGCCCGTTCGACCATACCCACCATGCTCAATAATGCACGCAAACGCAATCTGTCGAATATGAGGTAATGCGTTAACATGTGCGAAGCCAACGAACCACGAATGGGGAGCGTGACCTGGACCAACCTGTGCAGTACCCGTCTTCGCGCCAATGTTTCCAGGTAGGCCAGTGAACAGGCCCGCCGCCGTGCCCCGCGTCGCGACGTCTACCATCATACGTTGTATGGTAGTTGCTACCTGCGGCGAGAACCACTCGCGACTGGCCAAATGGCTAATGGGAACAATTTTGGCACCTGGCAGCAAGGATTGTGTGGCAGTTACCAGATGGGCCTCAGGCAGCAACCCGTTGCCTGCCACTGTGGCAGCAAGAAGCGCCATTTGCAGCGGTGATACCTCTAGTTGCCCCTGTCCGTATCCAATATCTGCCAACTGGGCTCTAAAAGAGGATAGTGCAGGCACCCGAGGAAAAGCGCCTTCGAGTAGAAACTGCCTGAATGAATTGGCACCAATCTTGGCTGCGAGCGTCGCGAAATAGATGTTGGACGAAACCGTGAAGGCGTCATCCATGCCTATATTACCAAACGCAGGATCGTGGATGTCATCGTGAATGATGCGGCTGAAATAGTGACCACCCGCGTGCCATCGTACAATACCACGGCGGTTGCATGCTACGGAAAGCCTTGCACTTCCCGGTACATCCTGCAATGCGCACGCGGCAGTCGCGAGTTTGAATGTGGAACCTGGCGGGTATCGGCCGTCTACCGCCCGGTTAACGAGCGGATGTTCTACAGCCACAAGAGCAGGTGTGAAGCCGGTACCGCGTGATGCTGAACCTGGTGTAAGTGCTGGCAGTGACACCTCTGCCAGTATATCTCCGGTGTCCGCATCTATCACCACCAGTGCTCCATTGGACTTATGGAGCCTGGCACATGTCCTCTTGAGCGAATTGTAGGCATCTTTCTGAACGACTCGGCTTACGGTGCTGAAAATGTTGTGCGCAATTGGAGGTGCCGCGCCTGGCATAAATCTGTCGCGATAGTATGGCAACAGGTCCTGAATGTGGGTGTAACCACTAAGAATATGGTTATTACGTGCCTCCAGTCCTGCAACAGCTCCTGTTTCGCGGCTAAAATACCCGGTAACCTGTGCCGCTGCTGCGCCTAGTGGATACTCTCTCTTCGAGCTTCTTAATGCCGAGTGGGTGAGCGTGGTTGAAGATGCCAGTACCCGTCCGGCACGATCGAGAATGTTGCCCCGGTGTATGGAGTTGGCCACCAGAAGTAGCCGGGGGTTAATGTGCGGGCGCGCGATTCCATCGCGATCCGGGGTAACTATGCTTCGAATGGCGATGGAATCGCTTGCGACTATCTGAACGTAACCGAGGCGAACAATGCCCACGACACCAACCAGAAGAACCGAGCAGCAGAACGAGAACGTATTTGCCGCACGCTGCACTGGCCATGTAATGGGCGCGGCACTCCCTTTGGATTGTGATATGGACTGCAGAAAACCGAGCGCCGCGAAATCTAGTAACAGCGC
>JAJZFK010000126.1 GCA_021805405.1 bacterium | reverse complement strand
GTCGCCATGAGAATTCTGCTGTGGGCCTTAGAATGACGTACCTCGCAATTGCTACCCTAGCATTTGTACCTTACGGAGGTTTTTTAATTTACGAGGGCGTCGTTCAAAGCGCACTATGGCTGGTTGCACTGGGTTTGGGTCTAATATTCTCCCCTGTCGCACTTCACCGCCTCACCTTAGGTGAGCGGCACATGACCCGCATACTCGACATGGCCTATTCACCAGACAAGAGTAACGTAGGTGTCCTCATCGACGCACTGATGTGGCCAGACGAACACGCGAAACGCACCGCCCGATTCGGCCTTACCCGGCTGCTCCCAACGCTCAATATGGAGGATGCGCCTCTCATCACCAAGCAGCATAGAAATATACTCTATTCATGCCTGCATCCTGCTCAAGCACCTAATAATATCCGGTTCGTCTTAGCAATTTTAAAGGGTCTGGAGCAGATAGGTGATCAATCGGCCGTACCGGTAGTTTCCGCACTCTGCAAGCCTCGCAAGTGGCGAGATCCTGCCAGCTCAGGGGCAAAGCGTTATCTTGAGGTTCAGAAGGCAGCTCAGCACTGTCTGAATTTTCTCGAGCAGTCGCTTCAAACCCAGAATGCCCGCCAATCACTTCTACGGGCATCCCAGCCGGTGCAGCCCACAGGCGAGCATCTCCTTCGTTCCTCGATAAAGAAGGGCGCAACAGACCCAGCGCAACTACTTCGCACTAATGTTGAACAACAGAATGCTACGGAGGAGCAAGGGAAGCCAGCTATGCGGCACGATGTTTCAGATTAGCAACACACGTGCAACTTAAGTACAATACTCCATCTACGTACCAGCCAAATTCTAACCTGGTGTAATATCACGTACTGTAAGCGGTGAACGTGTAAATCGTTTGGCAATAACGAACCATTACCATCCTACTACCTCGAATAACCGGCGCAGCCATCTAAGTATTACATCCACTGTTCCGCGCAATCGGGTAAACTTACCAACAAGATCGCCATGTGCAAAGAGGGTCACAAAATTTGACTACCGAGCAACCACAATTTGATGATGAGGACGCGGTAGGGTTACCAATTGCCTACGATAGCCGTACCGGTTACGATAGTGAGGCGGATGTCTTAGACGCAGCCCGCCGTGTCGCAGACGAGGTGCTGAGGCCAAATGCTGAGGCTGTAGATACTGCAGACGGACCGCGCAAACAGAATTTTGAGGCACTCGCTGCGGCAGGACTGCTTGGACTTGCAGTTCCCCGGAAATATGGTGGTTTGGACGTCTCTGGTACTACCCAACGCAATGTAACTGAAATTCTTGCGTCTGCTTGCGGAGCCACCAATTTCATACAGGCGCAGCACCACGGTCCATGTCGCATGATAGCTGCATGTCAGAGCGAAATACTTAAATCAACACTGCTACCACGTCTTGCCACAGGAGAACTTATGTGTGCTATCTCCTTCGCTCACCTAAGGCGAATGGGTGAGCCAGTGCTCGCTGCAAGCAGAGTGGACGGTGGCTACCTCCTTAACGGAACAACGCCGTGGGTGACAGGCTGGGGCATTATGAACCAGGTGGTGTTTGGCGCGACACTTCCCGATGACCGGTTTATCTATGTATGGGTTCCTGCAGATCGAAATGATTTTCCGCACCTGTTTGAAAATGTGATGCCCTCTAATGGTAAATGGGGGACATTAATGGCCTCCCAACCACTGAAGCTGGCAGTAATGAACAGCACCTCAACGGTGGAGCTAACCTGCACAAACCTATTCATTCCAGACGACTACGTACTGTCATTCTCTGATAGGGAGACGATGCAGCGTAACGACCGCAATGGTGTGCTAGGTGCCGCTGCTATGCCCATAGGCTGCGCGGCAGGCAGCATCGCAGTGCTATGTAAACTTGCAGAGCAGCGAAATATTCCTGCTGTTAAGAGAAGCGCGGACAAATTTACCCGGGAGTTAACTGAACTACGAAACGCTGCCTACGATTTTAAGACCGGCGTAACTGGAACACAACAGGATGCAATTGATCTTCGTGCGCACCTCATTCAATTTGCAATGCGGGCTGCACACGCGGCAGTAGCGGCATCTAGTGGCGCTGCAATCTATACATCCAACCCCGCACAACGCCTTCTTAGGGAGGCAATGTTTTACACCGTACAGGCACAAACACGTGAGGTAATGGACTCTATTTTGGTCCTGCTAGAACACAATAGCTAAACTGATGAGATTTGAGGTAACGAGATGCCCCGATTAGTGGTTGCACATGATGTCATTTGTCCGTGGTGCTGGGTTGGCCGCATACAGGCTAAACGCCTGCTCATAGAGTTTCCATCGCTAGAGTTGGTGTGGAAGGGCTATGAGCTCCTTCCGGAAGGGATGTTGTACACTCCTGCGGCCGCGGATCCCCTTGAAACCAAAAAGCCCAAAACACCAACACGATTTGAATTGTTGCTCGCAGCTGACGGACTGGTACTTCCCGAGCGAACTATTCCACGTTCCATTTCGCGCCTTGCACTTGAGGGATCAGAGTTTGCTCTAACAGCCGGCAAACAGGAAAAATACCTGGATGAACTATATTTAGCGTATTGGGAGGGCAGCAAAGACATCGCAAATATTGCAGTGCTCATAGAGGTCGCAGAGCAAACTG
Organism: bacterium; assembly: GCA_021805405.1. Lineage (GTDB taxonomy): Bacteria > Armatimonadota > Chthonomonadetes > Chthonomonadales > Chthonomonadaceae > JAJZFK01. The sequence continues at coordinate 10,491 of JAJZFK010000126.1, read as the reverse complement.
GCCTCGACATCGCCCAGTTTGCTCTTGCACTAGACAAACGCACCTTCCGCGATACTGTAATTGAATACGATGAGCCTGCACATGCGGCCGGCATATGGAATGTACCGACGTTCATGTTTCCAGAGGCCTGGGTAGCCGAGCAACCGTACAAGGTGCTGCGCGATATGACTGAAAGGTTTGTACAGAACTCGGAAAATACACCTTCCGATTAGTTCGCAAATTTAGGACACACAGTATCGAGCCCTGTACCACCGTTAGTATTCAACGGCGATACAGGGCTCTCGACTAAGGCAGCTTCCTAGTTACTGAACTGCTTTAAGACGTTCATTGCCGATGATCTTAAATTCTTGCTAACAGCGCTGTTACCCACCACTTCATTTAACAGCTTCTTGGCAGGATCCGCACTGCCCTGCTGCATGTACGTAATCGCCAGATTAACCCGCGCCTCGGCTGCAAGGTTTACATCCGCGGCAGAAGTAATAATTTGCTTGAACAGAGGCTGCGCGCTATCATACCTTCCTAGGTTCTGGTAGGCCTCTGCAATTACCTCGAGAGAAGCAGGATAGACCGCCTCGTCTACAGCCTTCAACTGATCTGCGGCATTAGTCGCTGCACTGAAGTCACTAATTTGCGAATAGACTGATACCGCCTTTTGCAGGAGTGCTACATTTTTAGGCTGTGCAGCAAGTCCTTTTTTAAGCTCCGGAATTTCTAGTGACGTTGTTTTAAACGTGGTGATAACGTTGTTTATGTCATGCGCAAACGGGGCAGGGTCCTCATATCCAAGTATTGCGCTAATCAATTTGCCAGAAGGAGAAACAAACACGACGTCGGGATAGGCGCTCACTCCAAACTGTTTAGCCTGAACACTGCCATTTGTCTCGGCATTCAACTTAACCGGTATTACCTCAAGCATCGCTTTCTGAACCACTGCAGCCGGGTAGGTAACCTTATCCAGCCGCTTGCACCATGTACACCAACTGGTGTAGAAATCGACCATCACCAGCTTATGCTCTGTTCGCGCGGTCTTTAGCGCAGCCTTGTAATCATGCCCCCATTTTATCGCGGAAGCCTTTGCACCCGGTGCCATAACTGTCACCAAAGCCACAATCGAAAGCAGTTGTCTCTTCTTCACGTGTTAAAACTCCTGGAAATGGGCTTAATGCTTGGATACAAGTGTCATTAGTTGACTGATGTGTGCCTGCAACCCAGGCGAAACACCAGGTACCTCCTGAGCGCGTAGGAGGAGGTGCTGGGCGCCAGTAGGACTGTGCTGCTGGGCATCACAAAATGCGAGGTAGATATATGCCAGGGCCTTTTCATCGGGCTTGCCACTAAACTTAAGTGCTGAGTTGAAGCAGGATCGGGCAGCAACGAGCTTATTAGCATTCGCATAGGATCTGCCTAAATTGATGTCACAGGCATATAAGTACTGCGCATTTGCATGCGTGTGAGGAATGCGTGCGATCATACTGGATGCCAGGCTGTCTCGTCCCTGTTGAGCATACAGCTGAACTAACTCGGCACCCAACTTTGCATTATGTGGCGCGGAGTTGAACGACCGCTGCATCTGCGGCACCTTTTTGTACAGGGAGGTTATCTGTTGAATTTGGGATACAAATTGCGGTGTTGGTAAATAGCCCTGCACTCTGCCGTATTCGTTTCCGTTGCCATCTAGAAACACCACGGTTGGAAACGCCTGTACATCATATTTCTTCGCCTGGGCAAGCCCGTTATGTTCGGCGTCCAGACGCAACGGCACCACCTGCATCATCGCTTTTTGAGTAGCTGCCTGTGGGTACACCTTTGCATCCATAACTTTGCACCAGCCACACCAACTAGTGTAAAAGTCCAGCATAACCAGTTTGTGTTCCCTGTTGGCAACCACCTCTGCCTTCTGAAAGTTATGCAGCCAGGGTACCGCCGAAGCAGTAGCAGCAGATTGAACAAGTGAAAGAATGATGCCCGCAGCAAACAGACGGAACAGTCTAACCATGAAATCCTCCAGATGACATTGCGAGCGATACGCATTTTGCGCTGCCGGTGATTATCTACAATAGTACTGTATCCAATTACGCACTCACACTTATATTATGCGGCAAATTTCATCTGCTCACTATTTGTGAGCCCAAATTTGGGTTATGGGCCCTGTGGTTCTGTGGAGTTTAGGCGCTCGCCGTAGAGATAGCGCGCCCGCACCTTTCGATAGAAGCTGCTGTGTTCCGGTTGAATCAGCCTGGTAACATACTCACTTCTAGACACGACTACGCGGTCACCCACGGTTACTCGTTGCGCATCCAGTCCATCGATTTTGAAAAGGGCATCCGCTTCAATGTCATCGGCTTCAAGTTCGAGCTCTACCGTGTGGTGACAGGGAATAACCATCGGTCGGGCACTAAGAGTATGCGGGCATATAGGTGTCACCACCAACGCTTGCAGCGTCGGTTCTACAATGGGCCCTCCTGCAGATAACGAATAACCAGTAGACCCAGTTGGCGTCGCAATAATCACTCCATCTGCCGGATACGTGGCAAAGGGCCCACCCCCTATCTGCACGACCAGATGAAGAAGGCTTGAACTTCCACTCTTCACTACTGCGTCATTAAGGCCGATACTGCGGTGTATTGGTTTACCCTCACGCCAGATCTCTGCCGAAATCATGAGCCGTTCCTCAATGCGCACATGCCCTCGCAAGGCTCGTTGAAGGTAAGCGTTTAGACCGGCAGGGTGGGCTTCGGCAATGAAACCGAAGCGGCCCATGTGCACACCCAAAACTGGAACTCCATCGGGTGCTGCCATTCGTGCAGCCGAGAGAATAGTGCCATCACCTCCCAGGGATATGACGAAGTCGGTGCCGCCCCACCCCGGTTCGGTGCGCGCAAGATGAGGCAGGTGAAGACGAGCAGCCGCTGAGGCTTCCAGTTGCACAGCTATGGACTGACCACTAAGCCAGGACACCACCTCGAGGGCCTTATCCCACGCCTGTTGATTCGTTCGGTGAACGACCATTCCAACTGTTTTAGCCATTCAGCGGGCGTGCCTTTCGCGACGGCTCTACCATTTCTTTGCCCGCTTCAGGTTGCCGAGAAGGCCCGGCAGTGTGGTCTTGTCCATTAGCGTAGAGGTACCATTAAAAACGGCCTGTTGATTTATTGGGGTAAACTCCCGTGCTCCCTGTGGAACCTTAAAACTGAACTGCGACCCAGGCATGGTGTCTGGCGTTGTAAATGTAGAGTCGCACTCTATCTGCATTAGCTGGGTCGTGGCTGGCATGGGGGCAGTAGTTGCATAGGGGTCATTGTTATGGCGTACCAGGCAATCAAACTTATCGCCAACAATACCGGGATTCTGCTGCGGTGGTAGCTGGCGCACCTGAATGAGGAGGCGGTACAACAGATGGTCTTCATCACCGATGCAGAAAAAGACACGGAGTGAGTCACCTGGGCTCATCGCGTGAATTTCTACAACCTGCGTTTCTACTCCACGAATGGTGGCATGGCCCTCGGTATGCACAGACTTCACCGAAGTGCTAAGTCCCTTGAAGGGATCAACCCCGGCCATCATCAGTAGCTCAAGTGCTCCAGATGACATCGCAGGCATCGAAAGTAGATCGTGAAAAGAACCCGGCGCACGACTCTTGGTGAAAAAATTTCCCTTCTGCTTACCTACTTCGGTGTTAGGAAGGTACGACCAGAGAGTGTGGCCATCGCAATCCCAGATTGAGGGGTTATCGTCGCCGTGTTCATCTATCGAGAGACGAATTCTGTTAGGTCGATCGGCCAGGAGCGTTAATACGCGCGGCATTGCGTTACCCTTAAAATCCGCAATATCTACCGTAGGCGAAGGCATATCAGGCTTTAACTGTGCAGCGTGACTGTAGTATCGAATTGTTAGATTGAGAGCGCCAAGGTTGGCATATGCGGCAGACATTTTGCCAAGCACATCCATCGCGGCTGGGTCCACGTCATTATTTGCATGGTGCTCCTGCGCCACACATAGCACGGGATAAAAGAGCAGCGATAGTGCGGCTAGTACCAACGCCTGACACATTGTAAGACGTGGAGTTACACAGCGGTCCAGGGCACATCCTCCAGTCCTGCCCGCATATTCGCGTAGCGGGCGAGAACAAACAGAAGGTCTGAAAGGCGATTGAGATATCTGACAACCACTGGGTTTACATCATTGCTACCAGAATCGGCAGCTGCGGCCACGAGGGTAACCACCCGGCGTTCGGCCCGGCGACACACAACCCGCGCCCAGTGAAGGCGCGATGCCAGAATGCATCCGCCTGGTAATACAAAAGTGGTGAGGGGCTTTAGCTGGGCATCGAAATAATCAATTGCCGTCTCCACCGCCAATACTACAGAATCTGGTAACCGAGTAACTCTAGACTTTCCGCGTCGTTCGTCGCTGGTGCCGGGTGTGGCAAGGTCTGCTCCAACGGAAAACAGCGCATTTTGAACAGTTTCAAGAATTGTCGCGATATCATCATCAAGAGGTTCACAACGAACTAGTCCAATTGCGGCATTCAGCTCATCCACAGTACCGTACGCTTCCACCCGAGCATCATCCTTGGAGGTTCTTATTCCACCAAATAGACCAGTATTGCCTTCATCGCCCGTTTTTGTGTAGATCTTGACTGACATTTTAGTTTTGCCCGGGCGGATCAATGGACCCGCCCGGCAGGAGAAGTCCTATTTGCGGAAAAAGTTAGCGTTCAATTGAATGAACGGCTCCCACTGCTTGGGTACATCGCTGTCGGCAAAAATCGCCGTAACCGGGCATTCGGGCTCACAGAGACCGCAGTCTATGCACTCGTCCGGGTTAATAAACAACATATCCAGCGGCTTGCCGTTATCATCAATCTGCCCCTCATGAATACAGTCAACAGGGCACACCGAAACGCACGCCTTATCCTTAACACCAACGCATGGTTCTGCTATAACGTATGCCATCAGGCATTCAGCTCCTTTCGCTACAGCGATAATAGTGTGCACCTGCACGCGTATCGCTTAACAGATAGAATATACCTTAAAGACGAGGTCCGGGACTTGAACTGCCCCCATGTCAGCGCAAAATCACCAATTCGGCGGACGGTTCTACGTTGAGTGACCGAACACCGCTTTCGGTTACAGCGACGATCACCTCTATGCGCACACCAAACCTGGAGGGAAGGTAAATACCAGGTTCTACGGAGAAACACATACCAGGCGCGAGCGCCAGATCATTCCCCTTTACGATGTACGGGGGCTCATGGCCAGACATCCCAATGCCATGGCCGGTACGGTGTATAAAGAAATCCCCAAAACCATCGTGAGTAATCACCCGTCTGGCCGCGTCATCCACAGCTTCACACGTTACGCCCGGTGCCACTAATGCCCTGGCGGCATGGTTGGCACGAAATACCGAGTCGTAAACGGCAACTGCTTCCGGAAATGCCGGCGAGCCAAATGAAAACGTACGGGTGATGTCAGAATGGTATCCATTGTACATGCTGCCAATATCCAGAACCACAACGTCTCCTACGTGCAAGGGGGTGTTATTGCTGTCGTGGTGCGGCATAGCTCCGTTGGATCCAAAACATACGAGGGGAGTAAATCCCGGCTCAACCCCTCTCGTTGCTAGTTCATCAAGCACCATCTGCTGAACCGCCCGTTCAGTAATTCCGGTTACAAGCGATCCCATCACTTCATCGGCCACCGCATCTATGTCATCTGCGGCACGCTGCATCCAATCTAGTTCAACGGTATTCTTTATGCGCCGAAGCATGGAAATTGCCTCGTCGGCCGCCACCACCTGCAGGCCAGGTACTATTTCAACTAGTGAAATAAGATGACCAGCGTGCAATTCGTCATCTACCAGCACCTTCGCCCGGTCGGGTATGCCCATTTCTCCAAGCAGATCTATAACTGATGCGGCCCAACCGTCGCTGTCCTGCCAAGGCACTATCCGCTCTATCCCGGCTCGATTCGCGCGAGCTGCCTGTTCGTTCAACGACGGAACCACGAACGCCGGCTCACCAGTTGACGGCACAAGCAGGACAAGCAACCGCTTGTGGCCATTCTCTACATAGCCTGTAAGGTACCGCATCTGGTCGGTCCAGCTAACCACTGCCAGGTCATACCCCTGGCTGGTCATCAGTCGCTGAAGTTCGCAAATCCGCTGTTTAAACTCATTCATTTATGCCACCGTAACTAAATTGATCGCCGTTTTACACGGGTGCCGTCAGGTCCGTCCGCTACATCGTAGCCCATCTCAATTAGCTGATCGCGAAGGGCATCAGACTCCGACCACTTTCGATGCAGGCGAGCCAAATTGCGCTGTTCTACTATGGCGAGTACCTCACTAGTAGGCGGTTCGTCCTGTTTCATCGATCGCTTTTCAATATCGAGACCTAGTACCGCATCAAATTCGAGCCAGAGTTTGCGGCTCTGGTACGAATTAAGGAGGCCAACTGCATGCGGAATGCCCAGATCGTCGTTTATGGCTGTGAGAACCCGGCGGCGCGCCTGCTGGTATGCAGCATCGTCATCCTTCAGAATATCGTCGTCGTCGGATAACGAGAAAACCTTGCGCAGGCCAGTAGTCGCTGCTTCAAGTGCCTCAACCGAAAAATTCAGTTCCGCCCGGTAGTGACCTTGCAGGCAGAAGTAACGATAACCTAGAGGATCGTAACCCGCGTCTATCAGGGATTGCAGGGTGTTGATGGAACCACCCTTCGATTTCGAAATCTTTTCTTTATCCATTAACAGAAATTCGCCGTGCATCCAGTACTTTACAAACGGCTGGTGAGTGGCTCCTTCGCTCTGCGCGATTTCATTGGTGTGGTGTACAGGTATATGGTCCACTCCACCGCAGTGAATGTCAAACGTTTCGCCCAGATAAGTCATCGACATCGCCGAACACTCAATATGCCACCCGGGGTAGCCAGTACCCCACGGGCTAGTCCACTGCATGATATGGCTAGGTTTGTTAAGGAACCAGAGCATGAAATCTGATGGGTTTCGCTTGCTCTCATCGGCTACTACTTCTTCGCGAGAGGTACGCTGGCCCGTGAGATTAAGACGCGCGAGCTTCCCGTAATCTGCAAATCGCGCGGTATCGAAGTAGACACCCTCAGGGGTAACATACGTCAACCCTGAATCATCCAGGCGCTGAATAAGCTCAATCATCTGGACAACATGCTCGGTTGCGCGCGGTGCCCTGGTGGGCCTCAGGATATTGAGACGCTCGGTATCATTAAAGAATGCATCTTCATAATAGCGGGCTATTTCGTAAGGTGAGCGATTTTCCCGCCGCGCAGCCACCTCCATTTTATCATCGCCAGCGTCTTCATCCGTCGTCATGTGGCCAACGTCAGTAATATTCATAACGTGCGTAACGTTATAGCCGTTGAATTCGAGCACTCGGCGCAAAATGTCTTCAAAAACATAGGTTCGCAGGTTGCCTATGTGGGCGTAATTATATACTGTGGGTCCGCAACAATAGAGATGCACGATGCCCGGTTCAATGGGAACAAATTCCTGCTTGGTGCGGGTCATTGTGTTAAACAATGTCACCGGCAAAGATGGGTCGGGTGTAGACGTCATAATACTAAAAGTATACCCTGCTACAGCGTGCCACTCACCGTACACGTCGTGCAGCGCTAGTTAGGCACGGCTAATAAACTACAGGGTTATCGGCTTCTAATCACCATGGACCTCGCTATATGTTACGGGCCAATCGGCGAGGCCAAATGTGGAATAAATGGCGAATAATTAGCCAATCAGCCAATGTCGCTTTAAGAATGCCCCCGGCAGGGCCCACATGCCGGATGATGAATCATTTTGGTAGTCAAATCCACTTACATCCCCGTTCAACGGCCTAACACGCATGCTTCCTTGTGCGTTTACCAGGGCTCAATCGCCTGTAGGATTGTTCGTGAGCTTACGGCCGACTAGCGACAGGTGCAACGGACAGACCGGTGTTATCGTTATTTGTCACATTTATTTCCGGGAGACTGCTAGCAAGGCACATTTCTGTCTACAGAGCTGTGTCTTGAAAAACAGGAGGTGCCCGGCTCAAGGCTAAATCATCGGTGAAACGAAAGGAAGCTCAATTAGTAGTGTCAATGATCCCTTCAACCAGAGCGATGGGGGTGGCAACACGCTTACTGGCGGCGAGAATACGCTAACTTGACATGCAAAACAGAATTGAACGATGCGGAGCTGCTAACACGTACTGCACCTAGGAGTGCCGCATGAATGGGCATCTCAAACGGGCGACTGCGACCAAATTGGGCGGCACGAAGTTGCCCAACGTGGATTTAGTCGTCACCTTTCCTGCCCAGGAGACTATGCGGTGCTTAGCTATTAGCCCGGGGGTCTTTGCGATACAATTGTCACCTAATGTTTCAAGGTAGTGAACTGTGATCATAGTGGCTTGCAATGTGTTAGGGGAACCGGCGACGCAAAGTGCTACCTTAGGGCAGCGTAACCTGGCTTACCGATAGTGTTGACAAGAAGAACGACTTTATCCACTACCGTTGGCGAAGCTGCCGAGTAGCCATCGGCTCACTCTCTAGACTGCTATGGTGCGGATATAAAAGCGCACCATGAGGGCACGAAGGTCATACTCTGATACTGCCTTGTCTTAAATATCAACAAAATATGGATGCATCCTTGCAGGTGCATATTAACACCTCAATGACCAAAAAGTGCCACAATTTGATGCTTAAGCAAGCAAGAACAAGGTAAACTGTAGCCCTGTGCTAAGTGAATAGTTGCCTTCAACTGGTGTATGGCGACGTGAAAATATCCGCTCGCTCACCAATTACCACATTCAGCCTGTAAACAGGAGTGTCAGTATGAAACGACGCGATTTTCTAAAATACGGAATGGGATCACTTGCAGCTGCAAGCTTACCCTCTTCCTCTCAAGCCTCACTACTCGCCCCCAGTTCGTTTGACATGGAACGGCCACTTCCTCGACAAGGTGGTGCGCTACCACGGCGAGTGGAGTTGATAGAGGATGACTGGCTTTTTCACGCAGACAAGGTCGTGATGGTAGGCAAGCCGGTTACGGGATGGGAATGGATGCCTGGAACTCCAGACCAGGAAACGATGATGCTCAGTCCAGATGCCGCATCACTAACTGGCTGGAAATCCACAACTCCGGGTGACAACACGCTGGCTCCTAACTCGTATGGCTGGTTCCGTGCGAGCCTCCCCAATTTAAAGGGCTCTGGTAAAGTTTTGCAATTTGGCGCAGTAGACGATAACGGCACTGTATTCCTGAATGGTAAACGACTACTTCATCATGAAGGCTGGTCTTCTCCGTTTATGGTTGATCTCGACCATGCCTGGAATGAGCATGGACCCAACACCGTAGTCGTTCTGGTACAAAACGTGGATGGTCCCGGTGGTATTACTGGCCCGGTGTCGTTGGGCATGCTTCCGCCAGGTGATGACTTTAGGAGTGCCGATTTTAAAGACACTCACTGGCGCAAGGTACAACTACCCCACGATTACATTGTAGAAGGCGAATACAGCAAAACCGCAGATGCAGGCCATGGTTCGCTACCTGTCTACCCAGCGTGGTACAGAAAGCACTTCTCCGTACCCTCAAGTGATCTCGGCAAATGCGTCTGGCTCTACTTTGAAGGCATCTTCCGTAGCGCTACAATCTTTCTTAACGGTGCCAAGGTGCATTTTCAGGATGGCGGATATAACTCGTTTCATGTTGATATCTCCCAGCATCTGCGGTATGGTGAAAAGAACGTGCTCGCCATACATGTAGACCCAACAGGGTTCGAAGGCTGGTGGTACGAAGGTGGTGGCATTTACCGGCACGTCTGGCTAAACGTGGCGGATCCTGTACACGTTGCGCCTTGGGGGGTCTACGTTACAAGCGAGGTCAAAAACATCTCAACCGCACCATCGGCAAAACTAACAGTTGAAACCAGGCTGGTCAACCAGTCTGGTAAGCGTGCAGAGGTTCGGATCTCAACGATTATAGTAGCGCCAGATGGAACCCACGTGGGGTCTACGGGCGGTGCTGTAACGGTAGAGGCAAACGGCGAGCAGAGGGTCATTCACTACGTAGACGTTAAGCATGCCATGCTCTGGTCGCTGGAAGAAAGGCACCTTTACAACGCCGTCACAACCGTTGAGCGCGATGGGCACCTTATAGATAAGCACACGCAGCGGTTTGGCATTAGAACACTTAAGTTTGACCCCGATTACGGATTCTTTCTCAACGATAAGTCAGTCAAACTGCAAGGAACGTGCAATCACCAGGACTTCGCCGGTGTTGGCATCGGTATGCCAGACAGCATCCTCTACTGGCGCATGGCGCAACTCAAAGAGAAACTGGGCTGCAATGCCATACGGTGCTCGCATAACCCCATGTCTCCGGCGATGTATGATGCCTGTGATGAACTTGGCCTGGTGGTAATGGATGAAATTCGCCACCCAGGAGATTACCCTGCCGTATTTCTGCTTGATCGGCCAGA
>JAJZFK010000103.1 GCA_021805405.1 bacterium | reverse complement strand
AACCGATGAGACCGATCATTAAACAAAGTATACCTTACTCGGCCGCGTGGAGCCACAGGATGTTTCTACCTGGCGGATATGACGGGCCCATGCCAACCTGGTACCCACTTGCTAAGTGTCGTCCGATGTAGATTCCGCTGTAGCACAGAGCTTGCGTGCAGTCGTACAGCGATCACATTCCGGATTGCGGCAGAGAAGGCCACTGGGCTCCCCATAAAGGTATGTAGTTGCAAGAGATGTAGCCATTCTCATGGAGAAGAGCCTGCTTGAAGCACTACCAATAGTGCCTGCACGCTGCAGGCGACTCTGTTTCATCAGTGGCTCCAGCCGGCAAAATCCAATTCTGCAGCCGGGTACACCCATCATCTCACACATTTGGTCACCCGACGTCCTATAATTTAGCGTACGGCGAGTGTATGGTACCTCTGCCCAAATCTCCGCAAGATGAAGGGCGATATTAGCACTGTAGGGCACTCCCAGCAGGAGCACCTTGCCATCCTTCTGGAACAACCGGGCAATGGGCGACTCCGAACCTAGGGGGTAGTGATGCGGCGTTGCCTTCGTGAAAAATTCGGAGTCGGCACCTAACGCAACGAAAGAGTAGAGAGGATGAAGGGACCGGTAGGAGTCGGGATGCCTTCGAGCAATTTCAGGCAGTGCGCCCACAAAATTGGTGTCTGCGGGCGTTGACTGTGCGTCGAACGGAGTCGTTAAAGCAGCCGCCAGCCGTTCATCAGCAGGAGACATAATCAACGGAGGGCACTTGGCGGTAACGATATTGCCAAGTGTGAACGAGGGAAACAGCAGGTTGCCATCAGGGCCAATTGCATCCAGTAGCGCGTTTAATACGCCCGTTGCCCCGCCGACGGTAGCACCCACTGCACGCAATGAACTAAGCACAAGAACACTATCGCCCGCTCGCAAACCAATTGCATGGAGATGTGAGGAGATATCCTGTTGTGACCACATTTTGCCTGCTCCTAGTCCACAACGAAGGTGGCTGCAAAATTAGTGCGTTTCTGCGCCAGGATTGGTGGACTGCAGGAGGAACTGCACCATGTTTTCCCTAACCTTAAAGGCGCTACCTATTAATCGAAAGGATGCAAAGATGCCCGATACGCTCTATAAATACGCAATCATTGGTACAGGTATACCTCATGAACACCCCGGACCGAAAGGTTACGGTATGGCTAACACCCATTGGCCCGCATTCAATTCCACTGGTAAGGTCGAGTTGGTGGCGATTGCCGATATTATTCCGGAGCACAGTGCGAGTTTTCTTCAGCGACATGGTCAGCAAGCTCGTGAATATTCTGATTATGAGACGCTGTTACAGCGCGAAAATGTTGACATAGTCTCGATCTGTACATGGCCGCACCTACATGCATCCATTTCAATTGCCTGCGCCAAAGCCGGTGTAAAGGTGATACATTGTGAGAAGCCTATGGCAATTACGTGGGATGAGGCCAAAGCGATGAAGCAGGCGGCCGAAGAAGCCGGTGCACTTATGAGCTTCGGGCACCAGCGGCGCCTTATACGCCTGTTTCAACACGTTCGTGCACTTATAGAGAGTGGTTCTATTGGCACATTGGTGCAAATTGAGGCGCACTGTCCCAACCTGTACGACTGGGGCAGCCATTGGCTGGATATGTTGCAGTATTATAATGGTGACTCTGATGTGGATTGGGTGATGGGGCAGGTGGAGAGCAACACGGAAACCCGCATTTTTGGTGCTCTTCACGAGAACCAGGGACTTTTAGTCTACCGGTGGAAAAACGGAGTAACTGGTATCCTGTTAACCGGTGCCAAATCATCTATAGGCTGTATCCATCGAATCATTGGGACTGAAGGAATAATTGAGGTTTTAACCGAGCGAAAATATCGAATTTTCGACCGCAAGGGTCACAACGGTGATGAGGTAGAAGTACCACAGGGTGACCAAAGCGACCACCAGCTAAGTGCCGCAGATGTCATCAGGCAATTGGATGAGCCCGGGTACGTTAGTACACTTAACATCTCCAACGCAATTAAGGCCACCGAACTCTACTTTGCGGCGTATTACAGCAGCATGCATCGCGGGCGGATCGATTTACCGCTTGAGTATGGTGGAAACGCACTGATATCGATGTTTGATAGTGGTGAAATCGGTCCCAATAGAAAGAATCTGGAGGGAGTGATTGGATAGACTAGTACTGAACGATCCTCTGTTGACGAGAGTGGGCTATGATGCCCGAAAGCAGGATATGGAGGTCGTGATTGAAAATCGAACAGCTCGCCTCTATATTGGCGTTCCCCCGTCAATTTACCTCGCTATGATGCAAGCCGAAAACATTGGCCAGTACTTCAGCGAAAAAGTTGAAAGCGCGTACGTCTACCAGGCGATTCCTCTGCGCTAATAATGAGCCGTTGCGTATCACGATTCAATTGATCCGCAACGGCTTATACCCACTATTTGGTCGTTGGTGCACCGTTGTTAGCGTTTGGCTTTGCGTTAAGCTGGGGCAGTGCCTTCTTAAGCCCGTCCACCCAGAGCGTGGCCTGCTGGTCAAGTTTAAGTCCGTTGGCTTTGGCGTCGGCTGGTGTCGTGGTAATAAGTAGATGGTTACCAACCCAAATCTCCACGGAGTTGGGATGAAAGATTTCATGTATGCTGGCCGCACTCAGATTAGACATGGACAGTATAGGTACAAGTCGATCAGTTACCGTATTTACGCGCTGGTCCAACGTGAGACCCGCCGCGCCAGTGCGAATTCGCATAACAAACTCACCTCCCACTGCGATGTCTCCGCGGTCGGCACGTGCCGGTGTGCTGCAGAAGGCAACAGCGGTAGTAAGGCATACGGCTGCGATGGCCGTGTACGCTCTAAGTTTCATTATTTAAACTCTCCATTCGTAAGGATATTTGAACAGCCTTCCAGGTGAAGCCTAATCGGCTTTAAACTGGATTACTGAAATTGAAAACAGATCGAATATTTACTACTTTCATAACTCGCCAAAATAGGCAGCGCATGACACAACGTACTGTCGAATTCACACCTGCCTTAATTTAGACAGCGCTGGTATCGAAAAAGGTTTCGCGTAATCATGTGTGTAATTCAGGAGACCTACAGTTGCGCCGTTGCATAATGCCTGTTTCCCAAATTCCACCTATTACTTCGTCTGCCATTATACCCTTACCATAAACTGTGCACACTAAGTTAGCCGCAGCACCCCAATGGTCCACGTTTCCGGTC
>JAJZFK010000526.1 GCA_021805405.1 bacterium | reverse complement strand
GGGCAGACTGCCCATTCGCGTGGAACTTGAGAACCTTAGCTGCGACGACTTTAAGCGGATACTCACCGAGCCACAAAACGCGCTTACACGGCAGTACGCAGCGTTGCTGGCGACAGGATCGTTAAAAAAGAACTGGCTAGGCTCGCGGCAGAGATTAATGAGCGAAGTGAGAACATTGGGGCTCGGCGGTTGCACACTCTGCTGGAGCGGCTTTTGGAGGACGTTTCGTACAACGCGCCAGAGCTGCCGCAGAAGCACGTACGCATTGACGGAGAGTTTGTGCGAGAACGACTGGCAGATATCGTAAAGGATGAGGATCTTGCCAGGTACATACTCTAACCACTAGCCATTCCCAAATCCAGCGCTCGCCAGAACCTCAAGGTTTCGGCGGGCGCGCGGTCTATTCTTGGGGTAAGTCTAATCTGGCACCCACCACCGTGCGCAGCCACTGTCCCGATGGGCCTGCAACCCGTGTCTGCAGCATGGTAGCCGCAATTGTCCCTATCTCGTCAGCACGTATGTCGATGTTGGGGATGTCGGGATAGGTTAGGCGCAACCGTCGAATGTTACTGTTGCATCCAATTACGTCGATATCTTTACCAACCTTGCGGCTTGTTTCACTTAATCGTTGCAGGCAGGTTAGCTGAACGTCGTCACCATTTGGCACAAACAGGCCATCCACCCTACCGCGCCCCTCTAGCAAGGCAGTTGCGCAAGAACCAATTTCTGAAAGCTCGCAGCACCTTACTTTAACGGCGATACCCGCTGCAGCAGCCGCAGTTACGAACGCTTCCACCTTTAGCCCAGTCTCAAGGTCTACAGACGGAGTATGGATGACTGCCAGTTGATGGCGATTACGGTGCAGCAGGTAGGTTAGCGCTGATGTTCCTATGCCCTCACTGTCGGGGTAAACCATATCCCCACGGTTAGGTTGAACCAGCGGCCGAAAAACCCATGTGGTGAGGACCGATTCTGGCACTGCAAATTCGTTTAACGTGCCACTTCTTGCAATGATGCCATCCATACAGGTACTGGAAACTGAAGGCGGCAGCGTTCCATCCTCTTCCTGACGCACTACGATGAACGTAACTTTCTGTTCGCGCGCGTATGCTTCTGCACCGTGCATCATCATTGCGTTAACGGGATCGAGTACATCTTCCGAGCGAAGCCAAGGAATGAGGAAACCAAACGCCGATGTACGCTGTTCTGCCAGACCCCGGCTCAACGGTCTGCGACCGCGTTTTGTAGCGTTTCGGTCATAACCAAGGTCGATTACTGCCTGCTGAATCGAGCTTGAGGCTTGAGTTGAGACGACAGCGTTTTTGTTAAGAAATCTTGAAACTGTTGCAGGTGACACACCAGCAAGACGGGCAACATCGTTTACGGTTACAGCCATTATTAATTGAAACCATATTCCTCTTGAAATCTGGTGCAAGAGACATTATCCTAAAGCGGAAACCCAACTTGCACACTGCACCATCCAGGGGCAATCATAGGGGGGGAATATGGTGGAGAATATCTCTACAGTGATTGTGCCCACCCAATGGCGCATTCTCGCAACTATAGCGATAATACGCGATATGTATGACGTATCATGTAACGATGAGGTTATCACTTATTTAAATTTGAAATATTCGTTAATCGCAAAGTTCGTTCAGCATTAAAAATTGCCAGAAGTTTGCCGGCGGAACTGCGACGAAATGTTAACCGGTGGGAGTGGTGATTCCACCACTCCGCAAATAGTCTGCAAAGTACGACGGAAGCCCTTTCTTTAACAACCGGCTACAGGCAAGGTCAATATCATAATCCACGCGTACCTGCTCTACCGCAATATCATTAGCTGTAATAGTTAACGAGCAGTACCCTGCACGCGCATCACCATCTTTTGGCCGGCCTACACTGCCGGTATTTATAAGGCTTACGCCGTCTACAAGTCGGTGAAAGGGTACATGCGTGTGGCCGAAGAGAATGAGATCAGCATGGGCATCGTTCTTGCCTCCCGACGTAAATTGCCGCAAATACCCATCCGACCGGTTTTCAAACAGGTACTCCGTGTTCGAAACTGGCGAACCGTGGCACAGAAGTATTCGACGACCGTCTATATTCAGGCGCACACTCGCTGGAAGTCCGCGAAGCCACTCCTTGTTCGCTTCTGTGGTTTGAGCACGGGTCCACTCAAATGAGATCTTGCTCATCTCAATATCCAACGGTTTTAAATAGTGACAGCCGCAGTCCTCCCTGTTGTTGCCAACCCCGTCATCATAGTTGCCCATAACACACGGGCACTGCATACTCTGTACCAGCGCCTGCACCTCATTGGGCTCCGCTGCATACCCTCCAATATCTCCGAGGCAGTAGACGCCATCGTACCCGCAAGTCCTTATGTGCTCCGCCACGGCCTCCATTGCGGGTAGGTTGGCGTGTATGTCTGAAAAGACTGCTAATCGTACTGTCAATTAAGCCTACCTTCACTATATTGTTTGTGCTGCAAAGTTGTGCGATTGCGGTGATGAACCCGCGCTTAGAGAACTGCAGCCTTCACTTTGAAGTACCTGCGTTGAAAATAGAGCGACACGTTTACGAGCCCAATGAGAGCTGGTACCTCTACAAGCGGGCCAATTACTGCCGCAAACGCTGCTCCAGAGTTTATGCCAAACACAGCGATGGCAACAGCAATTGCCAGTTCAAAATTGTTACTAGCGGCTGTAAACGAGAGTGTCGCTGTTTGGGAATAGTCGGACCCCAAACGTTTTCCAACGTAAAACGAAACTAGAAACATAACCGCAAAATAGATTACCAGTGGCACCGCAATGCGAAGTACGTCCATTGGTATACGCACAATCATTGCGCCCTTAAGCGAGAACATTACGACTATGGTAAACAGGAGCGCAACAAGCGTGATGGGGCTAATTCGCGGTATAAACTCCTGTTCGTACCACTGCCGTCCTCGTGCTCGTAACAGCGTGAACCGCGATATCACCCCGGCAGAAAATGGAATACCCAGGTAAACGAGGACGCTCTTTCCGATGCCTGTCATCGTGATTCCGGACAAGTCGATATTACCGAAATGTATGCCAAGCATAGGCGGCAGCACCCTTATGAACAGAAAGGCATACGAGGCGAAAAAGAGGACCTGGAAGAGTGAGTTGAGAGCAACTAGACCGGCAGCGTACTCTGCATCCCCATCTGCAAGGTCGTTCCACACAATCACCATGGCGATACAGCGCGCCAGGCCAATCACGATGAGTCCAATACAGTACTCTGGCCGATCACCAAGAAACGCGAGCGCTAAACCAAACATAACAATCGGCCCAACTACCCAGTTCAACAGTAGCGAAACGACCAGCACCTTTATGTTGCGAAACACCTTGCGCATCTCCTCGTACTTTACCTTCGCAAGCGGTGGGTACATCATGAGGATAAGCCCGGCTGCAATAGGTATAGAGGTTGTACCTACCGCCATGCCAGTGATCGCCTTTACAATGAAGGGAGCAAAGTTGCCCAGCATAATACCAACAGCCATGGCAAGAAATATCCACAACGTGAGGTACCTGTCTAGAAACGAGAGTCGGCCTACAACTTTAGGGTGACAGTTATCTACTGTAATTACGGTCATTTAATGTTCCTCAAGATTACTTATATGCTGGTACAAGGTGGCAAAGGCACTCCCGCTCATTGCAGCTTGGCACGGTCGCGCACGCCACCAGGTTAATGCAGGTTCCCTTCGCTCCACGGTAACACGACGGTAAGTGGTGACACCTGGAGAACCTCGTCAATCCAGCGGCCCTCCAGGGATGCCTTCCGTAGCAGGAGCGGCTCGCGGGTGCCTGAGGCCAGGAACGACTGGTTTACCACCCATGCGCATGAGGAAATACCCGCCCGCTGCAGGTCGTCATGCAGCTCTTTTGCCTCATGCACAGGCGTGGGTTCTGGCAGGGTGACCAGTATGACCCGCGTGTACTCAGGATCGCGAAGCCGTGGCAGTAGTTGCCGCACGCTTTCAGGCATTTCAGATTGTGTGCGAAGCACCTCTCGGTGGTAGGCTTCTGCGGCATCCATTAAAAGAATCGTGTGTCCGGTAGGTGCCGTATCTATCACCACATAGTGGTCATTCCCTCGGGCAACGGCAGTAGCGAACGCGCGGAACACCGCTATCTCCTCTGTGCAGGGCGAGCGCAGGTCCTCCTCCAGCAGAGCGAGTCCGTGTTCATCAATGCGGCCCGACGAAGCAGCAAGCACTTCATCCCGATATTTCTGAACTTCTACGGTGGGATCTATCCGTTCAATTGTAAGGTTGTTCAGTTCATTATTGAGTAGCGAGGTACCACGGCCAGCGGGATCGGTTGTGGTAAGCAGAACAGGAGCACCGGTGCGCGCAAGGGATTCGGCAATTTTAACGGCAACGGTGGTTTTCCCGACTCCACCTTTACCCATTGTCATAATGACACCATGGTTGCATCGTAAAAGGTTATCTATAAGTGGATCAAGCGAGATGGGCACCTCTGGCAGCACTCCAACAGTTACCGGTGACAACGACACGGCATCCGGCGTCTTCAGGCTCTGCAGAGCTGCGAGCCCCACCAAAGGGTTGCTCATAAGGTGTACCGTCGAAATTGGCAGATCACGAAGAGCATCCGGTAGGTGAGCCAGGGCAACACTACAGCGATTCTGCAGGGCGGTCGCGACCTGGTCGGTGGTGGAAATTCGTTCAACCAGTCCGTTTACTACCAGGTGCTGGTTGCAGATGCCTAATGCGCCAAGCTCCAGCGATGCCCTCGCCGCTTCCTGCAGGCTAGCCGCATCTGCTCGGGCAACCAGTACGATTGTGGTTCGGGCCTCATCTCGCAGCGCGGTAAGCGAACTCCTGTACAATGCCTCCTGCTGCTTTAATGCCGCAAGTGGCCCAAGGCATGACATACCGCTGGTGTTGGTATCGATAAACCCCGTCCATGCAGCGGGCAGAGCGAGCAGGCGGAGAGTGTGGCCGGTTGGCGCGGTATCAAATACAACGTGCGCATACCGGGCAGCTGTCTCGGTGCCTCCCAACAGGGTGGTAAACTCGTCAAATGCCGCTATCTCCAAGGTGCACGAACCAGAAAACTGCTCCTCCATACTGCGAATAGCCGCATCAGGCAGCAGACCACGGTAAGGCGCAACAGCTCGTTCACGGTACGTAAGCGCCGCAGCCGCCGGATCGAGGTTGGCCGCGAACAGACCCTTTACGCCTTCAATCTCAACCGGTGAGGCCCCTAGTGATCTACCGAGCACCTCGTCAAGATTCGACGCGGGATCGGTGCTTACTAGCAGGACAGGCGTTGCCTCGCTCGCGAGGTGTATTGCGGCCGCGCACGCAAGGGAGGTCTTCCCTACCCCACCCTTACCGGTGAAAAACAGGTACTTGGAGTTCAGGTTGTCTGTCCACATGTCAATCTCCTGTCTGCGGTATTACGCGCAGTAAACCTGGGCGACCTTCGTCTTTTATGCTGAACAAATCAGCTAATTCGGTACGAAGCGGGTAACGGCCTCGGCAGACAATCTCGTCATCAACGAGAAGGATAGGGAGGACATTGATATCACGCCGCACCTCCTCGCTCACCACAGAATTGGCAACAAACGCAGCGGGCTGCTGTGACAGGTTATATCGCTCCACTTCAACCCCTTGGCGCTTCAGCCAGTCCAGGTCTGCGGCAAAGCCGACCAGTGTCATATCAACCTGTGGACCGCAAACACCTGTAGAGCAACACATTGCAGGATCATACACTTTCAATTTGGACATCTAAATGCTCCCTCAATTCTTACCTATATAGCAAAAGTAGCAAACAAACCGAGGCTGCCGAAGCAGGATTAATGTTGTAGCGTCTTAACAGCAGGTTGAGGTTTCTGCGGCGGGCACTGGTACAGCGCGAACGTTCAAATAATCTGAGAGCGCTTGAACTACATCGTGGTTGACACCGCATATCATATTCTTGCCGCGCCGCTCAACGGTGATTAGCCCAGCAAGCCGCAGCTCCTTAAGGTGATGTGAAATCGTAGAGTTGATCTGTTCGGCACCCGTTACATGACAGCAAACATCGCCAACGGTGGGTCCGCTCACGCGCCGCACGTCGCCAGATTCTTCCACAGCAACAGGGCAGCAACAGGTGCAGAGAAACTCGAAGATATGCAGCCGGGTAGGGTCACCAAGGGCTTTGAACATTGCGGCTGCACTGCCCGACTTTAGCGGTAACTCCAAAGTTATTTCCTCATTTCGCGAAATGTTAACCTATTTTACTCGCACCCTACCCACGATGTCAACCCTTATTTCTAGTTTTTACGAAATGTCTATGGACTGCCATTCGTTCACCACGACCGAGGGGGAAACGATGCCGCAAGGGATTGAACATCACATTGCATGGGGTGGTTGACAGCAAGGCAACATCATTCTTAAAAGAGTCATGCCATCAGCCTAAACGACAACCACCTGCACGTACCCGGTGACGGTGCTCGCTAAAAGTTGCGTAGTCTATGTTACCGTTGCAAACTGCTGCTTGCTACAGGGTGTGCGACAACGCGCAGGATATCACCCGGCTTAACGGAGACGTGCTTAAGCGTACCAGGTGCCATCTCAACTACAGTGCGAGCCCGCAACAGTGGGCCAGCGATTCGAAAAGGCCGCAGGTTTTCGACCGTTCTCAACACCTTGCCACGTTTGTCCAGAAACAGAACGTCAATGGAGTACCGCATGAACCATGTATGTATCCCCGTGCAAGGCTGTAGCAATAACGCTTCTCCGCTCTGCAGGTGCGGAATACCCAGCAGACCGACAGTGCGTTTCCACAGGCTTGGCGCCACCGCCAGTTTTGGTACAATGACCGAACCTTTAATACTGTTTTCCAGTTGCAGTTTGGTAGTCGTCATGTTTTTAATTTCATGGCCCTCCGGGGAAGGAACAAACATCCCAGTGCGCGAATTTACTGTTAGAGAAGATTATTGTGCTTGAGTGAGCACTGCATTGCTGCACACAGTCTTCAATATACCCTCAGCACCGTCGCCCATGGGGCGGTAAAAGGAAAGCCAATGATAGTCAACGAGAGCAGCATCGCACTGCTCGACACCGAATTTGCCCCATATCTGGAGGGTGGTTTGGTAGACAGCTTCTTCTCAGCCTACGGAATCAAGTTTTCAGCTGGTCACTGGTGCGCTGGCGGTTTTAGTGATCGCTTCTGTAGCAGCTATCTGGAAGAGCCACTTGATGAGAGTGCCGCGGGTCAGTTGCGCAGAGTTGCCCAGGCAGGCATAAAGGGTGTTGAGCTCAACAACGAGATGTTTCTTAACAGCAAGTTGGAGATTGATGACAGCAAGATCTCTGAAATCAAGGATGTCCTCACTTCGCAGGGCCTAACACCCACCAACATGAACACAAACATCTGGACGAGGGCTCGTTATAAGATGGGTGGCATTACCAACCCGGATGGCGGCAGACGGACGGAAGCACTTCACTACTGCCTGCAAACCGTTGAACTGGCGAGTAGGCTAAACTGCCCCTCGGTTCAGCTATGGCCAGGCTCTGATGGCTGGGACTATCACTTTGAGGTCAACTATGGTAAGCAGCTGGACTGGTTCATTGATGGCTGTACCGCTATCGCCAAGGCCGCTCGCGAACGGGGCCTGAAGTTTGGCACCGAGGCCAAACAGAAAGAACCACGTGAGGGTAACATGATTCTCAACACCACAGCCAAGGCCGCACTCGTCGCCAAAACCGTGAACGAGGCTGTGGGCGACCTCGTAATGGGTGTAGTAATAGACTATGGCCATGAACAGATGGTGGGCAACCAGCCTGCCGATAGCCTCTACCTCCTAAAGCGGATTGGCGTGCCCATTGCTAACTTCCACATAAACGCGGCCAAGTACAATAGTAATGACGAGGACAGGGTAACTGGTACAGATGACATATGGCGACTTGCAGAGTTTTGCTATGCAGCCATCGACACCGATTACCAGGGATGGTTTGGAGAGGACCAGTTCACCTATCGCATGGAGCCGGTGCGCGCTATGAGATTGAGCAAGGAACTCTTTGCCAATGCCATGAAGAAAGCACTAAGAATCTACGTGGTTAAGGATGCACTCACCCAGGCACAAAACAGCGGTGATGCCGGTGAGGTAATTGACGTGGTGAAACGCATATTAACAGGTTCCTAACTCCTAAAGCAACCGTGTATCTGGCAGTGTGGTGCGTGTTGGCTGGATCTGCAGTGAGCTGTGCCAGCCACACGCGCACTCGAGTTCAGCGCGTATCCATGAACTATAACCATGAGTCGTTTACCGATAAGGGCGCGGCATGGTCGCACGATGGCTCGCAAATCGCGTTCTACCGCGTATACGCTGATCACCGGGTTCAGTTGATGGTGGCAGATCCGCTGTTAAAGGACATTCACGCCCTATTACCGCCGGAGGATGTTAGCCCCGATCGAAGGCTCCACACTTCTACCGCCGCGGATCGAGATGGCGATCGACCAGTATGGTCGCCGCACGACAGACGCATTGCATTTCAGCGCGTGGAGTGGTTCACGTTCCCCGACGGGCAACAACTGCCCGGAACGGGTATTTGGGCAATCGCGCTTTCAAATGGCAGCGTGCTTCCCATGGCACTTCACCCAAAATCGTATCGCGGCAGTTTCTACTTCTACCGTTCGCCTCAATGGTCGCCCGACGGGCGCTACTTTGCCCTGGTGGGCGAAGGGATTAATGGCCAGTCCTGTATCATAATACGTCCCACAGGCGCACTCCCCCCGCAGCGCGGCGATCTTGTTTTCGACCGCTATGAGGCTTCAGACTGGCCAACATGGCGACCCGGTGCTGGGCCGGATGTGCTGGCGTATCGCACAACCCGATTAGCAGCACTGGCTGGAAGCGACCGTGCAATTATATCGCTACTTAGGCCGGGCAGCCCCCGGCAGGCAGGTAGCGGCGTGGTCTGTATGTCGCCAGTAAACCCTCGTGCATCCCGAACCGGAGGTGGTGCCGCAATGCGTGTAGGCTCAATTGCCTGGTCACCAGACGGACTGCATCTCGCGTATACCCTCACCGATAACGCCGCAGATAGCAGTGCTTCTGCCGTGTGGATTGTGAACATGAAGACCCATGCCGCACGCGAACTGGCCGCACATGCAGCTTCCGCAGTGTGGATTGACAATCGACGGTTGGGATACTTGCGCCGCAGAAAAGCAGCAGGTTGGTATATATGCGTTCGATCTATCGCGCATGGCCGCGCATTGGTAATTGGTACCGTCCCTAATGCAGATTGCAAGTGGTCGCCGTCACGTGCAAAAATGGTATACAGCACAGGTATACCGCAAACCACGGGAACTACCCTGCGCGTGCTCACCACGTCCATCTATGTAAGTACGTCGTGATGAACCGAAGTTTACTGGCAGGAGTTGTGCTGTTGTGGTGCGCGATTCTGCCTGCAGGTGCAACTATCACTTATCGCATAACGGCGCTCCCTGGCATTCATCCGCCTTTGGTAAAGGTGGACATGCACTTTAGCGTACCCAGGGCCGAGATCGTGAATGCTGAGGCACCCGCCTGGTGTCCCGGTGATTACCAGCTTCAAAACTTCGGCAAGTATGTCACCAGCATGTCAGCTTCATCGGCCAGTGGCAGCCCGCTCCAGGTGACACAAGGCAAACAGGTGGGCGAATGGCAGGTACACTGCACTGAGGCTGGCAGCATAGACCTGCAGTATTTCGTTCCCGAAGTACCACCGGGTAACTTTAGCAACAATGTGCAGATAGAGCCAAACCTCCTGTTTATCAACGGGCCTGCCGCTCTGCTCTACCTTAAAGGAAGAAAGCTGGAGGATTGTGAACTGTTCGTTCATGTACCAACAGGTTGGCAGATTTCAACCACTCTTCATAAGCTTCCAGGAAATGCCGCTCCGGGTTGGAGTAGCACGGATTACGACCAGTTAGCCGATGCCCCGCTATTAGCCGCTACTCACTTGCTCATTTTTCACTTTAAAGATGGCGGGTGTCGATATAGCCTTGTCTTCTTCCATCACCTTGCAACATTGATGGATCCTGCACGATGGGTACCGGTATTTCAGCGCATTGCCCGAGCCGAAAACCATATTATGGGCTTTACGCCCTATAAACGGTACCACTTTCTTATGGATGCAGGTGGAGGGCTGGGCGGCCTTGAACACCTGAATTCATGCAGACTCGCCTATTCCTCTGGCATGTCGGCTGTTGAATATGCGCCGTTCGTTGCCCATGAACTATTTCACAGCTGGAATGTAAAGAGGCTGCGCCCCGCGGCCCTTGGCCCGTTTAACTACCAGGTCCCTAATGTAACCAGGTGTCTATGGTTTTCCGAAGGTATTACCGAGTACTTCGCCTGGATCGCATGTCGTCGGGCAGGCATCATTACTGCCGGACAGCTTGAAAAGCACTTTCGAGAGATTATTCGCAGGTATCGTTCTAACCCGGCACGAAACACCGTCTCGGCCGACATAGCATCATTAAAGGTATGGAGCAACAATGGAAGCAACGGCTACCAGGGACTTTCGTACTACGAACAGGGCGAGCTTATAGGGCTCTGTTTGGACCTTGAGATTAGAAGGGTTACCGATAACCACAAAGACCTTGCTTCCCTTATGCAGTGCCTTTACCGCAAATACGCCCTACCCGCACCTGGCTTTCATCTTGCAGACATTGCCGCTGCGCTCGATGCGGTAACTGGTAGGTCGCTAACGGACTGGTTCCTTAGTATGGCGAACACTACCGCACCTCTGCCGCTACGCACCACTCTTGGCTACGCTGGCATGACCCCAGACTGCCTGCCTGAACCGGCAGATACCGACGCCGTCGCGCTACGAAATGACTGGTTGCATGACGACGCCGGCGAGTCACCACAACTGGTACCATCGCCAGAGTACAAGCGGTAGTTGCCGTTGACTGCTAGAATGGGAAACACACTCGAAGTAGCCGCTTAAGCCCATTGGCAGGAGCTACGTGCCAGCGTTAATGAACAGGAGCGGAACCAGACCCACCGTGGGCCTACCAACAGCCGTTACGCTAAGGATACCGCTGTAGGTAGCCGCTGTAAGGTTGCGGGGAGTCACCTGAAAGGTAATAGAACGTGAATGATCCTCGTTAAGACTTACACGAGTAGCCCGCGACGGCAAAACCTCCCAATCATCTGGCAACATCCACGCTAGCTCAATATGCCTGTGATCTGGCATTGTGTTTTGAACCATAACGCGCAATTCAAACGGATCCCGTTCTGCAATGTCTGGCTGCTTTCCAAAGTCGAGGGTTACTCGTGTATGTACAAAATCGTACTCCACTCCGTACTTAGGCTTGGCCCAAATTGCTTTTGCTACTTTATCATCCAGTAGCCTTTCAGGTGGTGCATCCGCATAATTCGACGGTGTGGCATCGATGCGTACGTCGCAATGGTAGGCGTTTAGCGCACCTGGAACCTGGTCCATTACCTGCTCTGTAAGTTGTTGAAGGGTTGTTGGACAGTCGTGCAGCGTTCCCCGATCAATCGCTACAGTAAATATTCTATCACCCAGGTACTGTACCCATTCCTGAGGCAACCCATCGCGACCGAGCAGAATGCCCAAAGTAGCTCCCAGCGTTGCGGCCGTACAGTCGGTATCGTCCCCGCAGTTGGTAGCAATAAGCAGGGATTTCATAAAATCACCCTCACCGTACAGCCAGCCAAGGATTACGAATGCCACGTTCGCCGGTGCCATGAACCAGCCTAGGTCGGCACTGTCCTCCACTATTTTGGTGCGAGCCTCCTGCCACGATAGGCCCGCTGAATGCGAGTGAATAGCAATGCCGATGGACCGTGCAACCCGGCACCCAGCAGGAATTTTACTCAGACCGATTTTGATGAGCGTGGAGCGGTCGTGAACGACAAAGGCTGCACTTTGAACGGCTGCCGTAAACAGCTCTGCGAACATTCCCTCTGCGCCGCCATGATCCACCGATGCGTCGGCATACGCAAGACGTATTGCAGCATCGGGTGCTCCCGGTGTAAGGCACGCCCATATCTCCGATCGAATCCAGGCACCGTTTGAGTCCTTCCAAGGATTATCGTACATGCCAGAAAGCGGTGGCGGGAGCCCCGCTCGCTGGTTACATTTGCTAATTCCATACTCATTCCACGGTGGTGGAATGTAGTTAAGCCAGTACTCCCCTAACACCGCCGCTGTAACGCCAAGCGGGCCCCGGTCCTTCACGACTTTCAGCCACACTAACTGCAAGTCCAAGTCGTCATTTGGAAGCGGTTCACCCGGAGGAGTAACAAAGCCCGTTACGTTAAGGATATCTCGGCGGCCCTCGTAAGGACCGCCCAGCGTCCCGCCGATGTTTTTGCCCAGCCAACAACCATAAATCCGGTTATTAATCTCGTCACGATTAATTGTAACAACGGCCATCGCATCAAATCTCCCTCTTCACATGCCCTTTAACAAATCCCGTTCGCATGCTGGTTTCGTGCACAATAACCCCGTTTGCCGCTGTTCCCGATAGGCAAGCGCCACCTAAGTCGAAAATCAGGAGGCAGTCATTTTAACAGATTACGGCAGTTACTGACTAATGTTGTCAACGTGTTGGACAGCAAAAGCCATAATCATCGTTCACGTTTGTCTGTAGAGGTTCCTTCTCTAATTTACAAAATAGGAGAAGCCGCCAGTAATTTCCTTGTTGGTTCGATATTGGTGCACGCTTTCAGGTGCCAAGGCTAGCCCTCCGGTGTCGCACCGCCCCCTCTCCCGGGCACTCGCTACGCTCGTTGAGCGAGGGGTGGGGATGGCGGGGCTGCTAGGTGGTTGCGCTGGCTTAATGGCGGTGCGCTCTGCCCTGGGAGCGGGGGCGTCTCGCCCGCGATGCTCTTCACCAACGTTGCGGTGGCGCTGCTTACGGTGAAGAGACTCCTTCCCTGCTCTGCAGGGCACTGGTTGGATGGCACTGCTAACGGTGAAGAGACTCCTCCCCGGCCCTGCAGGGCCACCCCTCCTCCGGGTACTCGCTACGCTCGTTGAAGGAGGGAGTGCAGATGACGGGGCTGCTCTGTGGGTGCGCTGACTTAGCGGCGGTGCGCTATGCCCTGGGAGCGGGGGCGTCTCGCCC
>JAJZFK010000198.1 GCA_021805405.1 bacterium | reverse complement strand
GGTGAACCTGTTCACGTGTTTTGTGCCCGCTGCGCTGTGTACTGCCTATGCCGGCAGGTAAAGGTAGACGCCGATGATGTCTGGTGGTAGTTGGGGCCGTACCGTGGTGCGGATACGCAAGGAGCGACCGGTGGTGACGCCTTCGTGATGGGCATGGAGCATGGCGGCATGCTCGTTGGCTGCGTTGGCGAGTGCGGGCTGCAGCGAATCGCGAATGCCATTCATCATATTTTCAAGGTGGTGCTCGGCTTGGTCTGCAGCAATGTTCTCTTTTGGTTCTGCCTCCAGAAGTGCCTCTGCGTCCGCAGGCGACAGCCAAACCGCGCTGGATGGTGCGCCCTGAAAGGCTAGCAGCGCTGCATCCTCCGCAAGTAGCGGTGGTTTTACGTCTCCGGCAACCACGCGCTCTATATGGAAGCGAAACCGAACAAGCAGGAGGGTGGTGCGTTGTGTAACGGCTTCTGTTTCCATTACCCCACAGCGGGAAGCGCTCTCGTTATCCCGAAAATCCAGCGCGTTGTCAAGAACATAGGAGGCAAGTTGGGATGCCTGAGGACTGGTGCGGGTGACCAATGTTTCCCCACGGTTAACAGGAGGGGAGAATACAAGCTTCACTTTGGTCTGTTTGCCGAAGATCTCTTGAACGGCAATAGGGCAGGTGGCGAGTTCAACGTTGACCCCTCCTTTTTCGCTTATGCCGGCACGGTAGAACCGAAGTGCCTGCAGCATGAACCTCCTTGTGTCATCCTGAGCACCTAGTGCACCGCGCACCTGGTTGAGGACACCAGCAACCTCTTCCACGGGTAGGTTTCGTTGGGCAAATACCGTGTTTGAGCGCTTTTCGCGTGCGGCAGCGTCCTGCCACTCTGCATCGAAATCGCTACTCTGGCGGCTCAGGATGCCGTCGAGTTCAAGAGAAAGCTGGTGGCTGCTGGCTCCTGTACCACCGCGCAACAGGAGGCCCTCGAAGATCGCCTCAATCATATTCTCGCCATTCTGCGGAACCGGTACCGAAATGCCCAGGCTGCCACGTATGGTCTCATGCTTTTGAAGTAGTACCTTCATTACAAGGCCATCGATTGGGTTGTCCTTGCCATAGAGTGTAACCACCTGCACATCCTGCCGGGGCTGTCCAAATCTGTCTACGCGGCCCTCGCGCTGCTCATGGCGTGTGGGATTCCATGCGAGGTCGTAATGAACCACTGCATCAAACTTGCTTTGCAAGTTTATGCCCTCGCTTAGGCAGTCGGTACACACCAGGAGGCGCTGACGGTCGTCGGCGAACTTCTCAACACGATCCTCGCGCTCGGAGGGAGGCAGTACGCCGGTGATAAAATCGATGTAGACGTTGGCCCCTACACTGCGCTTCAACTCCTCGTAAACGTACTCCGCGGTGGCCATAAAGCGGCAGAAGACGATAGGGTTGCGCCCGTCCTTTAGCAGCCTGGTAACGATGGTCTTCAGTCTCTGCAGCTTGTTATCGTTGCCTGGCGTAATCTGTTTCACACGCTCCAGAAGCTGTTCGAGCCTGGTGAGTTCGGCCTCGCCGGTTTCCAGCTTGTCGCCCGTTATGGCCGTGGGCTGGTTATCCGCTTCTGCCGCTGTGTCCTCGTCAAGCGTGTCGGATGCAGTCTGTCGCGCTAGCCGTTCCGTTTCAGCCACGTCGGCAAGGTCGGCAATGCGTGCCCGCTGCTCCAGTGTCGCCTGTGCAGCTGCCGGGCTGGATGCGATGCAGCGCAATAATGCCAGTGCGGACCACCAACGGACGCGCTGAGTGGGTGTGTTGGCGCGCTCATGTTGTACAACTTCCCGTGCGTATGCCAGGGCATCCACGATGAGGCTGCGGAACGGTGCGTTGAGGTCGTAGGTTTCCTCGGCTGTTTTGCGCTGGGGGAATGGGGTATTGGTTTCCAGGTAGCATGCAATATCTGCGCGCCGACGCTGAATAATATAACGTGCCAGCTCCTCCCGTCGTGATCGGTTTTCGTCACCGCGCAGGTCCTCTGGCAGGTCTTTGAAACGTGGATCCAGCAGCTCAAGCAGAGAACGGAACGCCGTTTCGTTGCCGCTGTGCGGGGTGGCAGTTACTAGCACGAGATGGCGCGATTTGTCGGCAGCGAGCCTCTTAAGGAGTGTGTGCCGCTGGTGGCGAGAACCACGTTGCGTGTTAGGATTGGCACATGTATGAGCCTCGTCCACTATTACAAGCTCGGGGCAGTGCGTTAGAAACTCCTGCAGGCGTCGCTCAGATTTGATGAAATCGGTTGAAACCACGACAAATGGATACCGGTTGAACATGGACTCATTAAGCTTGCAGCGCCGTTCAAGGGCGGCAGCAGTTGAGGAGAGTACCAGTTCTGCCTCGATATGAAACTTCTCGCTTAACTCGCGCTTCCACTGCTCCGCAAGCTGTGGCAGGCATAGCACCGCAAGTTTTTGCACCTCCCCGCGGGCGAGCAGTTCACTGGCAATTAGGCCAGCCTCAATCGTTTTGCCCACGCCAACATCGTCTGCTATCAGCAGGCGCACAGTATCCTGTCGCAGTGCCATAAGCAGTGGGGCGAGCTGGTAGGGGCGCGGCTCGACTGCGATGCTGCCGAAACAGCGAAACGGCCCGGCACTACTGCGAAAGCCCAGACGCACGGCGTCACGAAGCAGGCGGCAGCTCTGGAAGTCGCTTCGGTCCCTGGGCGATGGCAGATCAAAGACGGCCGGTTCCACGTTTTCGAGGCTTGTGACTATGCCGGAGATTTCGTCCTGCCCACCGCCTAGCGGCCGCACAAGGAGCAGCGCATCTTCGGAGCCTGGCACCACTACCCACTCGCGCCCTCTTGCCCGCACCAGAGATCCCACAGCATAACTCATGATGTCCTCCCAAATACGGATGCAAATTGTCCAAACTTTGCCACCCAACTCTTCTCGTCCGCCGTAAACCGTATAACCAGCCAGCCTGCATCCTCCAGGCGTTCGGTCACCAGTGCATCATTAGCCTGCCGATCTTTAAAGTCATGCACTGGGCCATCCAGGTAGACGGCGCACTTTCTACCTTCGGTTTCGTAGCTGAAATCTGGCTGGGTACTGCACGAGTCGATGATGTGTTGCGCGTGGGAAGGCAGGTTGTATCCCTGCTCGTTAAGTACATGAAGCCAGCGACGTTCCAGGCCAGTTTGGCAAGCATCCTGCAGTGCCTTCAACTGTTGTGAACGTGTTTTGCCGCCCGCACCCACCACACCAATG
>JAJZFK010000035.1 GCA_021805405.1 bacterium | reverse complement strand
TAGATAGCACAGGCTTTTCGCGGATTGACTGAACAGTTTGCGTTTTCCTCAAGTACTCGCTGCGGGTTTGCGCATCCGAGATAAAGTGAGACGCCAACGCCGATACGTACGGTGAATTTCGGTACGCTGCAAGCAACTGCACGTTGTGTTTAGTCAGGCCCAGCGCATGAAGCAGGTGTTGTTCGTTCACGCCGTCTTCGTAGATTTGTTGATTGAAATCAGCAGTAGCGGTGACATGCCTTGAGACGTTGCACAATATTTCCACTACGTTGGAGTCGAGATCCTGCGCTTCATCCACAAGCACAAAGTCGAACAGGGGATTGGTTTTAAAATCTGTCGACTTATTACGTACCTGACGGTGCAATTCAGCAAAGTCTATCCCACTTCCGGTCTTGTATGGTAACGCACCCTTTATGCACTGCCGGTAGATGTCGCAGCACCAGGAGTCGAACGTACTGACGCTGGTGTCAGGTATCTCCAGGAGTGCGACCGACGATTTTAGAATGCTGCACAGTGCACGCGTATTTACTAAGATACGGTATTTTTATGGCGCCGTCTGCCACTTCTCGCGAAGATACGCCGCTCGATGGGCAAGGACCTGCGTCTTGCCACTTCCTGGCGGGCCGATGATCAGGCGGTGCCTATCATTGCCAAGCTCCACAACCCTGCGTTGTTCCGGTGTTAGCTCCGAATCATGAAGCAGATAGGTAGCCATTAGGCCGAGTGATCTCCGTCTGCCGGGGCTATTGGTCGTGGAGCGTCGGCTAGTTCGTCCAGGGAGTTTCCTAATGTGGCTCTCATCTTCTGTTCGCGTACAACTTCGTCACGAAGCCGGGCATCGGCTATTTCAGCTGCATACGTTTTGTACCAACCTAGTTCGAATTCCGACTGCAGTTTTATTGGGCCGAAGTACTTAGCGGCTTCACTGAGTGCTGCCTCTGCGTCAGATAACCTGTCTAACGACTTTAGGCACAACGCACGAAGTGTGTGAGACGGCCCATCATCCGGCTCCTTTGAAATACTTCGATCAATGGTATCTAGTGCGCGCTCAGGCTCTTTTCTTCGCCTGAAGGCAAGAGCAAGGTTAAAAAGAGCGCCGCCCCAGTTCGGCGATACGCTGTCGGCCTCAAGGTAAAATCGCTCTTCCATCGCATAATTGCCTAGTCTTCCGTGATACAAACCCATCAGGTTGAGTACCGACACATGCGGAGCACCATATTTGCGGCCCGCCTCTTGCAGGTAGTCAAGCGCCTTCTCCAGCTGATTCATCTGAGCGTACCACTCGGCAAGCTGCCGCAGTTTTTCGGCTTCATATGCGTCGGCCAGATTTTGCGTTCTAAGCTCCTCCTCCAGCTCTTGAATATGAAGCATTACCTCGTTGGTGTTCGAGACTGCTACAAATGGATTATCTAAAGTTGCCTCGTACCGTATTTCTGGGTGGCGTTCGGTAAAGGCCACAAACTCAAAGACCTGGGAGGCGGTAAATCTATACTGAATGGTGATGAGATCATCCTCCATCACATTAGAATCCAGGTACCACGTCGCGGCCTGCAGGCGTTGACCATTGGGAAGGCTAACAAAGTCTATCCGGAGTTCTCTCGTGGTGCTGGCAGGAATTCTGAAATCGCGTACCGTTAGCAGACCTCCATCGGCCGGGTATGGAAGGGGAGTGTTTCTTGCCACCAGCTCGTAGGGTTTTGAATTGTTGGTTAACAAACCAATGCCGTCTAAACATATCGGGCGAACCAACGGCATTCCATGAAGCTCAACAAAGGCAGCGTGTAATGCTGCACCACGCGCTACTGCTGTTTGGACCTCTACAGAGCCGTCGAATGTATGAACGGCCGCCAGGTTAAAATAATCGGCAATAGCGTCCTTTATGTTAGGGATTTTAGAACTTCCGCCAGCCAACAAAACGACATCAATTTCTTCTTGTACGACATTACCGCGCCTCAGGGCATCCTCTATTGGCGCGAAAACCGACAATTCCATTGTATATTCGGTCTCTTTAACGTGAAGTACCTCACAATCTATAAACGGGCCGATTATTTCATTCCATTGGGCCGCAGTGATGGATGGCTCCCTGAGTACCCACTTCGTCCTGTCGTTGATGCTTATCTCCACGTCAGGCTGTCGGCATAGTATCGTATCGGCTGAGTTGTCTGAATATTTGCCAAAGCTTTTGTATTTCTTGATCTGTGCACATATTGCTATTTTAAGCGCCTCAGCAGTGCCCAACAATTGTGGTTCCAGAAGCTTCTTTTTTAACTTCCAGCTACGCCTATCAGGCGGTACGTTGTTTGTGTCCAGCAGTCTCGGGATCAATAACTTATGGACAATCGCGATGTCGACGTCGGCGCCGCCTAGCCGATGGTACCGTGACGAGGTTATCGCGGCTACGTCGAGTTGACCATTGTCCTTCTGCTGCACTGACATGACGGACACGTCGCATGTGCCCCCTCCAAAGTCGAAAACCAGTACAGTGTTGCGAACCCTGGGTTGCAAAACCGCGCTCGCGCTGTGCTCATGCAAGTAAGCAATGAGTGCGGCCGTGGGCTCATCTAAGAGATCATTCTCAGTAAGCGGTATAGCTGCAAGTTGGGCTGCGCGTATCGTATCTTGCCTTTGGCTTAATTGAAACGACGCCGGTACCGTTACTACGATGCGGTCAGGCAGTACTCCCAGCTCGTGCATCGCAGCCGTTTTCAGGAATTCCAGAATGTGACCGGCGATCTTGTGTGGCTGTTTGTACGGCTCTGGAGCACTTCTGTAAGTTTTTTTTATCCCCATCTCATTTTTCGTGTTGTAAAAGATGGATCGTTCGGGAATTAGAGCTGCCTTCCCGCTACGCTCCAGGATCCGTTTAGCGCCTTCTCCTACGAAATCATGCTTCCCATCTTGAAGAGCCACGACGGATGCAACAAGTGGGCTGGTGAATGTGCCCTCAGTAGTGGGCTGATCCACCTCAATGCAGGTACTGGTTAGTCCGTCGAAGACGGTATTCTTTGCCGCTCTGATGTAGGCTACTGAGGAGTAGGTGGGACCAAGGTCAATTCCGACAACTGTAATTTGCTGGGGTGTTTGCGTTCTGTTGAATGCGGTGTTGTTAGGCGCCACGTTTTAAGCCTCGCTCTCTAAACTTAACGAATGGGTGGAAAGGCCTAACCAAAGTCGTTGTTAATTGGTGAAAGGCACCCTGTTGACGCTGGGATACACTCATTATAACGCGAGTTATGCG
>JAJZFK010000162.1 GCA_021805405.1 bacterium | reverse complement strand
AAATCCCTGGGGCTCTGTAACGTTTTCAAGCGACGGACCTAACAACTTTATGCCGCCGTATCAGTGGGGCTTTGGGCCATCACAAATGTCTGGCCGTGTTAATGGTGTTGCATATGACCCCAATAACCCAAGTACCTATTATATAGCTGCGGCTGGCGGAGGTGTGTGGAAGACCACGAATGCAGGCGTCTCATGGAAGTGCCTTACCAACTCCTGGCCTGCACAGGCGACTGCGTGTGTCACCGTAGATCCGCAGAACAGCAACGTAATCTATGTGGGTACAGGAGACATTGTCTACGGTACAACGCCGTTTGGCATCATGAAATCTTCTGACGGCGGAAACACCTGGACGAACGAAGGCGCATCCATGTTTCCTGGTACCGTCTATAAAGTAAAGGTTGACCCAGACAACGACCAGTTAGTTACTGCAATAGCTGGTGGATCTATCTATCATAGCACTGACGGCGGAACGACCTGGACAGATGTGTACGACAGCAACGGTGGATCGATGCTGGATCTGCAATATGGGCTTCGACCAGTAGGTGCGGGTGTTGCTAGTGCCCCACATGTGCTGTTAGCAACTGGCGCGGGCGTTGGCGTCGTCCTTTCTGAAGATAACGGGGCCACATGGACTGTACTGGATAATGGGAGTACGCTGACCGCCAACGGTGGAGGTTGCTCTATTGCTCCTTCTGCTACGCAGTTCAACACGTACTATGTTCTGGATGGCGGCAACAACGCAGTTGTTAAAGAGTCATTCGACAGTTCGTTCAACGTGACCAGTACTGTCTTGACTGGTACGCTAGGCTCGGAAAATTGGAGCCAACAGTGGTACGACTATTACATACGCTGTGCAGGTGCAGGCGGTACCGACCAACTGTACGTCGGCCTGCTCGATATCTTCGAATACGACGGTCAAACGAACACTAGCGGCCAGCCGTTATGGACTTCGTTACTGCAAACCTACAGTGGAAGCGATTTGGCGCATACAGATCAACATGCCCTTGCTCTAGACCCCAACGACACAACGCAGACCCATTTTCTTATTGGCAATGACGGGGGTGTCTACCAGTTTCTGGTTACGCCTGGTACCGGGGGCGTCAATTCAGCTGTTCAGGCAACGTCGCTTAATTCAGGTCTGAACATCACTCAGTTCTATCACATAGATGCAAATTCGCGCCAGGCGGGTTGGATACTTGGCGGCTCGCAGGATAATGGCACCTCCACCTCGAACGTAGGCGGCCCGGGCCACACGGATGATGCAAACTGGCTTGGAGTAGGCGGTGGCGATGGCGGTGGGTGCGTGATTGATTCGCAGGATCCCAGTATCACATATGGAACCGCTGAATACTCATTTATCTACTACTCTACCGAGTATTGGACCGGTGGTAGTACGGACATTAGCTTATCAGCTGGTAATGAAAACAAACCGTTTGTGCCTCTCATGGTACAGGACCCCAACAACGGAAACGTAATTTACAGTAACACTGACTACCTGTATCGCTGGAATTACGCCACAAAGAGTTGGACGAATCACGTTGGTGGAATTCAATTCTCCAACGGCATTATCCAGGCCATTGCAGTTGCCCCCTCTAATAGTAATGTTGTGTACGCGGGAACGTCGGGCGGTAAAATATGGATGACAACCGACGGCGGCAACAGCTGGAAGGTCATAAACAACGGCACGCCAAACAGCATCGAGGGGCTAAGCGTTCTGTCGTACAATCCTTATGATGTTCTGGCTGTAGGAAACGGTGCTGTTGTACACTGCACCAACACACAGGTGGCATCGCCGGTGTGGACGTCAATCACTGGCCAGCAGGGCAACCGCCTGCCTGCTATTGACTATCATGTAGTTGCCCGCAACCCGTATGATCCCGCAGACGTGTTCTTTATTGGTAGCGACATTGGCGGCTTCTATACGGTAGACGGTGGTAACAACTGGTATAACCTTAATGCCGGAACTGGAATGCCGGCAGCGCAGATCTCGGACATAAAGGCAGTGGTTGGTACCGGCCCGGAGGCCGGTCACGGTCTACTTACCATCTCCACATATGGCCGCGGCGTGTATCAAACCGTGCTGCACAATCTGCTTAGCACGGTCGCGATTGCACCCAACGTTGCACCTGTGGGTGGTAGTTCGTTTGTTCTCACCGTTACAGGCGAGTATTTTACCCCTGGTGATGTTGTAACATGGAACGGTAATGTTCTAACCAGCACTTACGGATCCTCAAGCTCACTCACCGCTGTAGTACCGGCCTCCGACCTTAAAATGGCTGGGTCGGCCGAGATTGCTGTCAGCAATCCCCACCTTGGCACGGTCAGTAATTCGCAAATGCTGCTTATCGGCGTTGCCCGAATCATGACCAAAGCTACGGGCGTGGTGCGCAACAGTAACAGCACCGTTACAGTCACCGTGTCTATCACCAATACTGGAACCTTACCAATAACGGGACTCTCGCTCATGTCGTCAACTCTAGGCGGCAAAGCGGATACGTCGTATTCGTTAGCGAGTACGATAGCTACGGGTGCCACAGTTACCGGCACTATAACGTTTCCCTCAACGGTTACGAAGGGGCGAAGTGTTCTAATAGTGCATCTGCGTTACGCACAGGGTACCACCGGTGCGGCAGCCGTACTAAACGTTCCTTAAAGTGGTGACCGGGTCTCTCTTGTCGAATATCGAAACGAGAAACCCGGTGGCACTTTTATGATGATAAATACAGGGCGTCGCATTGAATAATCCGGTGCCCTGTAAAATTTTCCTACAGGTTGTGCGGTTGACCAGGTTTTGTGGTACTGTTACAGAATAGGTCAAATCTCTGGTTGGTTTGTAAGGTGGGTTAGCAACTTGCTAACGTGAGAGTGGATAAATAGCGCTGTGCGCTACTTTATCCGGGCAGCATTTCCTGGAAATTGGTAGTTCTGGGTCTTTTTGGGCCCGTAACCTTCTGTTTGCATTCGAAAGGATGAAATAAAAATGTTGAGATTGAATCGATTTGTACCTGTCGTTGCACTTCTTGCGTTTGGCGCACTTTTGGCCCCCGCAACTGCACACGCAGATTTGGCGCTCAGCCTTTTCAACCATGGCAGTACCACGCCTACATCTACTTTCACTGTTAACGTTGGCCAGTTGTTGCAGATCGATGCACAAGTGGTTAACTTGGACACCACTCAGGGTGCGATAACGGGCAGCGGGTCTGATAGCATTACACCAACGCCCGCTGGGTCCTATAATGACA
>JAJZFK010000367.1 GCA_021805405.1 bacterium | reverse complement strand
TGAGCGGGCAGTTCGTGCAGGCCGGACTCATTCGCAGCCCGCAGGGTGGGCCGCCTATGTACGACCAGGGATTCGCACTACTGAGTCTTGCTGAGGTGTATGGTATGACTCAACGTAGGAACCTTAAACCAAAGCTGGAAGCCGCTATCCACCTGATTGAAGACACCCAGAACCAGAACGGAGACCCGCGTTTGGACGGCGGATGGCGCTATATGCCGCGCCAGGGTGATGCCGATCTTTCTGTAACGGGTGCGCAGATTCAGGCGCTTCGAGCTTGCCGCGATGCGGGCCTGGCGGTTGACCAGGGCACACTGGACAGGGCAATGGGCTATGTGAAGCGAAGTGCTAACAAAGATGGCGGTTTCAGCTATCAGATTGGTCAGAACCAGTCGGATCCTGCCCGTACCGGGATTAGTGTGCTCGCCCTTTACCTGGCACATGAGCAAAACAGTGTTGAATGCAGAAATGGTATTGCGTATTTAGCAAATCACCCGTTTAACCAGGCAAATATGTGGATGTATGGGCAGCATTTCCACTACGGAATCTATTACGTCACGCAGGCTATGTACCAGGCAGGGGGCAAGTACTGGGCAACCTGGTTTTCTCGCATACGTGATGAGTTGGTGAACATCCAGAACGACGATGGAAGTTGGCGCCAGACACCCTACATGTCTGATGCTGGGGGAGTTTACGCAACATCTATGGCTATTCTTGTACTGCAGGTTCCTGCGGGCCTTCTCCCGCTGTATCAGCACCTGGAATGAGACAGATCTCTGCGCTATTCGCGGTACTCTTGATTTCAGGTTCACTGGCGAAAGCAAATCTACCGCCTGCAACGAGGCCGGTAAAGAAGGCCCATGCACCTGTTATCGTTAGAATTACCAACAGGCTCTATCGCGTTGGTACCGCGATGGTTGATACGTCACTGCACAGGGTGACCGTCAACGGCAGCCTCAATATGGCGTCTGGCTCTGTAGAATACCTTGCAGTGACGCCCCGGGGCAAAACTTACGAGAGCGTACTGCGGCTTTTTGTGCAACCGCTTTACCTTCAGGTTGCCCTCTACCTCGCGGGTATGCATGCCAAAAACGTAATTAGTTACCAGGGACAGCGAAAGACTCCTATGGGCGACCCCATGGTTATCTCGGTACAGTGGAATGACACTCTGGGGCACCAGCACGTGGTGCGCGCAGAGGAGCTGCTCAAACTTGAGCCCGGTAATCGAGTGATGCCACATCATGCCTGGGTGTTCACTGGGTCGAGAGTCACGACCGATGGCTACTTGGCCGATCTAACCGGCTCGATTGTAGCCGTTTGGCACGATCCCACAGCGCTCATAGATAATCCATTACCAACCGGCTCGGATGACGGATGGGTGGTTAACAGCCACGTTGCACCACCTCAAGGCACACCAGTTACCGTCTATTTTCAGGCCATATCAAAGAAAGGCACCACTGCTCGTTGAACCTTGTGCGGCGTTTTCCGTTTGGCGGCTGCTTTCTCGTTGCCCGAAGGTATCTGAGGGGAAGTTCCATCCGGCAGGAGGCAGTATGGGCGGCGGTCTGTTTAGGTGCCGTTACGCTCTCAGCATACGCAATTCAAAAGGCCTGGTTTGGCGACCTGGATTCGGCCGGCGACCGGGCAGCCGTGCTTCTTACACGCTGGATGGTGGCATCGCTTGTCGCAATGGTCGTGGTGTTGCCGATTTTTGGCGCAATCATGGCACCGGCAGCTATTCCTGCCCAGCACGAACTGGAGGCAACACAGGCAGAGGTTCTCGCGGGTCTATCTGGTAGTACGATAGTCCTAGGTAGACTTCTAGCCTGCCTTCGGCCCCTTTTACTAATAATCCTGATGAGCTTAGTACTCTGGAGCGCTATTGAAGTATCCTACCACCCTCTTGCCTATGGCTCGTGGCTAAACGTGGTGCAAGCTCATCTTGTTGTACTTGCAGCACTGTGCACCGTTTCTGCAGTCGCCGTACTCGTGAGCTCAAAACGCAGTGGCGGTCGATCCTGGTGGCGAGGTACATTTGGTGGGATGCTGGTGTTTATGACGGGAGTGTTGGCGTTGTTCACTCTCAACGGTTGGCTCGCAAGTGCGCAAAACCCCGTACCGGTCATTCAGCGCATTCTGGTCTTCAACCCCGTTACTGCCGTGTGCACTAGCCTGAATTTTGATCTGCTACGTGTCAACTGGATTTACGGAAGAACCATCGCACCAGAGTTTGACTTTCGTTACCCTGGAGTCTGGAAGACGACGAGTGCACTATTTCTGCTTTGTGCACTCGCAGTCACTGTAGCTGGATTACGGGTGGATAGAGCGCTGAGGCGCTGAAGCTGATGCTCAGCGCAAGCATTCCTTAAGGCGATGCTTGGCCCAGCATTAGGTGGATATAGGTGATCTGGCCTTCGTGATAGGTCATGTTCCACAGCGGATAGGCTGCCAAATCTTGCAAGGTCATACTACCCCATGGCATTTGTACAGCGGTCAACAGGTCGTTATCCGAAAGGTTTGCAATTGCACCGCATAACACTTCTGTATTCCTCTGCAGGAGCTCAACGGTGCGGGAATAGTCTTTGCTAAGGTCTACTTTCTGTTGCAGGTATACCGCAAAATCGAAATCCTTGGGAAACTCGTTACCAACTAGCAACGATGCTGTAGAACCATTTAGCATAGCGCATTCTGCTACCTGGTCGAGTGCATGGCGGCTGGCTTCGGTGGGTACCCAGTTTCGTTTCTCTTCCGGCAGATTGTTGAGGGCAGTGAGTAAAAGCTCGGACTGCTTTTTTGTTGCGCTCGCAAGAAACTGCTGCATTGTGGTCAACTGTCTTCTCCTTTTCTCCACTCACTTCAAAGTTTCAAACAATTTAAGAAACGGTGGATCACGTAGCCGAGCGAAATTGAGAGACCCAGTGCACGAGCTGGTGTATGTGGTAGTTATCGTGCATTGCGGTAATTACAAGTTGCTGTTGCAAATCTACAGTACCGATGCCAGGTCGTTCTGCAGGACGTGCCCAACTTGCTTCATCGCACTGTTGAAGGAAGGATACCATGTTCGCGCGCCGCTCGCAAAGCAGTCGATACTGTTCTGCGGTATCCAGGGTAGCATATTGATGACGGACAGCGAGTTCCGCCTCGTCAACTGACGGCAGTGTAGGGTGCTGTTCGGTACAGGTTCGAATAAACCGGTCTAAAAAGATAACGTCAAAATCGGCAAGGTGGGCAATTATTTCTCGTACA
>JAJZFK010000378.1 GCA_021805405.1 bacterium | reverse complement strand
GAATCTCTCAACGTCGATAACGAAGCATACAGCACCGCCAACAAGCACCTTCACGGGGCTAGGCATGAATGCTCCTACGGGCGCGGCATCTGGCGGCAGCACATTTACAAACTGCTCTCTGGTTTTGCAGCTATCACTAATGACATCAATAACCTTCTCAGCCTCTTTGTCATCTGCACCAATAAGCAGGGTAACATTACCTTCGCGTAAAAAGCCTCCTGTGCTGCCGATCTTTGTAAACTTAAATCCGTTGCGCAGGAGCGCTTCCGTGATTTTGTTCTTGTCTCTATCGTGCACAACCGTAATCACTAACTTCATATATTAACTCCCCTCTTAACAGTAGCTCCGGACGCCGACTTCGCACTAAGGCGCTGGTTTACGAGCTGCAGCATTTGCGCATGCAGGTCATTAACCGGGATTGCAGCATCTAGAACCACTATTCTACCCGCACTATTCTGCGCGATCGTATGAAATCCCTGCCTCACTCTGGTAAGAAACTGTTCGCCCTCGCGTTCCATGGCAGAATGTACGCTTTGCCGCACCAATCCAGTAGTAGGCGAAATATCGAGCAGAATTGTAATATCTGGCATAAGAGCATCAGTGGCAAACGTGTTGAGGGCCTCTATGTGCCCGGGATCCAGACCGCGACCATAGCCCTGGTAAGCGGTGCTGGAATCGATATATCGATCACATAGTACTATAGCGCCAGCCTGTAGTGCGGGAACTATTACTCTATCGGTATTCTGCGCCCGTGCCGCGAGAAACAGCAACAGTTCCGCGCGATCTACTGCTGTTCCGCTTAGAAGAAGGTGCCTTACAGTTTCGCCAAGTTCATCGCCGCCAGGTTCCCGCGTAACACAAACTTGGCGACCCTGGTTCTCCAGGGCCGCCTTAAGCTTGGATATCTGTGTGGTCTTACCTGCACCGTCGATTCCCTCTACGGTAACGAACAGACCGGCACTACAGCTCGTTGTCACGCTGGTACCGGTAGGATGCGAACTCGCCTCATAGGCTCTACTCCTACACTTTCCGATACGAGCTCGTACCGCTCTGCCAACTGGTGCTGCAACCTGCGCGTGTACGAGTTTGCGGGTGAAAGCTCTACCGGCTCATGCGTTCTCTTGACCACCTCCACCGCATCCTGCACCTCAAGCAAGGCGTCTTCTGCCTCGCCGTCGCGGTCTTCGTGGCTAATGGGAGCCAGCTTGAACATCTCCCTTACAATACCGGCTATTTGCGCATAGGTGTTACTCTTCACTACGTAAACGGGCAACCTTCGCCCCGCCGCCTCGCGCATCTTTCCCGGTTCTCGCCTGTACGTTGCCTTCAATGCGAGCACCGCATCTGCATCGCCAACGTCCCGTGCAATGTAAGCAGGAACTCGGCTCTCGGCAATTGCCCTGTCTAACCGGCTCCGACTCACGCCATAGGGAAATATTCGGACCGTAGTGGGAAGCGGTTTAGGCGGGGGAATGACTTGCCCCTGCCCGGCAGCAACCGATCTTGCATTGCGCTCACTGTCCACCATTCGCAATACTTCTCTGCTGGAACTATCGCGCCCCTGATGAGGATGCTCATTGGGAACCTCGCGTATCACGGGTTGATGGTCGTCACCGCGTTGTAGAACCTCAATCTCGCCCTGTTCATTCCGTACTCTAATCTCGGGGCGAGGCGGAGCTCCACGTAGCATACGGTCAACTGTACGCTCAACATCCAGGTGAATGGCTAGCTTGTCAACTTCCATGATCTCTATGATAATATCAAAGGTAGGTGGTGCCTTGCGCTCAAGCACGGTCTTTTGTGTTCCACGTCGCCTTGCTTCGTCGTCGGAGAGCGTAACAGGATGAATTCCCCCTACGAGGTCCGAGAGTGTGGGGTTCATCATAAGGTTCTCAAGGCAGTTTCCATGAGCGGTACCTATAAGCTGCACACCTCGTTCTGCAATGGTACGGGCGGCAAAAGCCTCCTGCTCGGTCCCTATTTCATCTATGACGATTACTTCTGGCATGTGGTTTTCCACAGCCTCTATCATGACGCTGTGCTGACCCTCCGGCTCTGCAACCTGCATTCGCCGGGCCCTGCCAATACCAGGATGCGGGATATCACCGTCACCAGCAATTTCGTTGCTGGTATCTACGATTACGACACGCTTTCGCAGGTCATCCGAGAGCACGCGTGCCATCTCACGAAGCTTGGTAGTCTTTCCCCGACCAGGCCTTCCAAGCACAAGTATAGATTTACCGCTTTCCACAACATCCTGAATGATGTCGATGGTGCCATATACTGCACGGCCAATACGGCAGGTGAGGCCAACAATGCGGCCCTGCCGGTTTCTGATTGCTGAAATTCTATGCAGGGTACGTTCTATACCCGCCCTGTTATCTTTGCCAAATGTGCCAATCTTGCTTACAACATAATCCAGATGTGAAGAATCAACGGGCTGGTCACCCAGCTCAACTACAATCTCTGGAAATCGTGCTTCCGGTATTCGACCTAGATCCAGCACAATCTCCAAAAGATCTTCCAGGTCTTCGCGAGCTAATAGGTGGTCCCTAATGGCATCCGGCAGAACAGCAAGAAGCTGTTCCAGGTTGTCTGTTACGCGATGCTGAGAAGGGACTTTGGTTTGCACATATGGGCTGCCGTCCTGGGGAATTACCTCTGCGGCAGGAAACCGACCATAAAATGAGTTGTGTGTGGTCATAAATGGAACCGGTCTTCTCCTTGTACTGCACCGGTTGGTACAGATTGGCGAATACCGGACTGGGAGGTACCGGCATTCGCAGGAAGTTGCGTAGCGGCGTCCCGGCGTATCGTCCCCGGGAATGCGATCACCATACCGGCAACGTGCATACCGCCTTCACACGAGCCGGCGTTTATATCACATACTGCAAGTATTTAGTGGGGTTAAACTCCCCGCGCTATGCAGTTATTCCTTACTAATCATGACTGCTATGGAGAGTAAAAAGTTGCTACACGTGTAAAATGATCGACATAGCAGCTACGCACCTGGTAATTTATCTAGCTGCTGCCGAGCAACAAATTTAACGTTTGCGTCTGCGCTTTTCGTAAGCTGCTGCAGTGCTGGACGCACACTCGCGAGGCCCGTCTCGCCTAGCGCCACTGCGCTCCATCGCTGCACCCTTGTATTGGGGCTCGTCGTTGCTATTTTCAGCGCAGTAAGTGCTTGAACACCTGCAACCGGGTCCTGTGCCTGTGTGCCAAGGGCGAGGGCAGCATAGTATGCAGGTACACCGCCGGTAGATAACATTGCCACCAGCCCCGGTACCGCAGAGGCACCGATACGGGCTAGCGATGTGCTAGCTTCTTTGGCATCTTCACCGCTCGTTTTCTTAACAGTGGTAATGAGCGCAGCCACGCCAGCACCGTTACCTGCAAAGCCAAGTGCGCGTATTGCATGAACACGAAGTTCGGCATCTTCGTTGGGAGCTAAAACCAGGCTGGATAGTACAGCATCTGCCTCTGGGGCATGGGCGTCCTCAAGGGCCTCAACCACGCCAAGTTTCACGTTTGGTGAGCCAGTAGCCAAATACGCCAACATCTGGTTGATAACGACTACGTTAACCGGGCTGTCCTCTCCGGCTCGTGCCGCTCGTGCGAGGCCACCGCTAGCAGCCAGGCGTATTGAAAGGTTGTCATCTGAGAGTGCGAGCGTTAAGGCAGTAACGGCTGGCGCAGTAGCAAGCCTTCCCAGCCCAGCCGCAGCCTGAGCGCGGGCATCAGCCGCATCTGCAGGATTACCGAGGGCTTCAATAAGCGATGGCTGGCATGCGGGCGACGCAATTAGGGCAATGGCACCAATAACTACCCGACGAACTGCGGGAGTTACTGTGGGCGAATGCATGAGCGCAATAAGCGGTGGGGCCGCTGAGGCATCACCGATCTTACCCAGCACGTCCGCTGCACCTTCCTTTACAGCATCATCGCTGTCCGAAAGTTGTGCAACCAGGAGAGGAACGCTACGGCTATTTGCCACAGGGTCAAACATCGATGAGCTTAGAATGTCTCCAACCGGCCCGTGTGCATCAGGCGAAGAGTCTGCAGTAGATTTCACTGCGCCTACCAGTGCGGCCACTACATCCGGGTTCGAGATGGGACCGATTCCCCCAGGTTCCTGAGTAAATACGAGAACAGTGCCCTTGCGCACATTGATATCGCCATCTGTGAGGCCAGCGATAAGTGCTGTTAGGTTAGCAGGCGATTTAGCACCGATAGCCTGAAGTGCTTTCAGGGCCCGATCACGTACCAACTTCTGCTCGTCCTTAAGTAGAGGAAGAGCATGAGTAACGGCCACAGCGTTGCCAAGGTCCTGCAGGGCTACTGCAGACTGAACACGGATGCCCCTCTTTTCACCAGAAACGACATCGGAGAACTGCTGACCGGAAATGAGTTCAGCGGCTGCAGAGCTTCGCTGTTCTGAAGTACCCGCTGTCAACTCCTTTAGCAGGCCAGCCATATGGCGGCTATGGTTCCACGCAAGGAATCCAACGATCATAACTAGTAGGAGAAAGACGATAGCGTTAAGATGTTTTTTCAAAACTCTGCTCCCCATGACATCATAAGTGCACTTGCACCGTTAATTCAACACACCACGCAAAATATCCTTCTCCAAGTACCATTGCTTACCTCCTTACCAAAGCCGGTCCACAGGATTTTCGTATATCCAGCCGCATGTCAAACAGCATTTGGTGCTCGCTCCTTCCATCGCTCATGATGATGTCGTTTAATACGGTGACTGCTGCCGCACCAATTTCATTGAGCGGCTGCCACAAGGAGGTAATAGGTACAACTGCGTTCTCACTCACCTCTGTTGAGTTTATCGAGATGATTGAAAGATCCAACGGTATATTTACGCCGCATTCCAGCGCTACCTGCTGTACATGCCGGGCAAGCACTTCGGAACCAACGATGAGCGCGGTTTCCGTACGCGAGTTTAAGAGAAGACTGCGAAGGAATTCGTTGCTACCCGGGCAATCTCCGTAATCAACTGGTACGCGATAAGTACTACCCTTCAGGCCTGTACCTTCTGTGCATGAGTGAAACGCTGCGAGCCGCTCTTCATCCCATGAACGA
Source organism: bacterium (assembly GCA_021805405.1). Classification (GTDB taxonomy): domain Bacteria; phylum Armatimonadota; class Chthonomonadetes; order Chthonomonadales; family Chthonomonadaceae; genus JAJZFK01. The sequence continues at coordinate 8,138 of JAJZFK010000378.1, read as the reverse complement.
ACGTCGCTATAGTCATCTAGTAGAAATCCTAACCTGGTGTGCCCCAGCTTCTTCAGGTGATCCACGGCCAATGCGATGCCCGATCTATGATCGCAATCTACGGCAATACACGACGGATGTTGAGATTTGTAGCTTACACATACTGTAGGAAAGTGAATATCAAGAAGTGCTGCAGTCAGTTCATCATCGAAATTGCGCCCTATGAGCATGACGCCATCAGCCACGCCACTGGTGATATCCCCATACAAACACCGCCAATCTGGATAGTTTGCTGCATGCAGTATAAGGTTATAGTTTAATTTTGGTGCAGCCGCCATAATGCCAAAAAGTAGCTTTGCATGGTAGGCACCGGGACTAACGAGAACACCTGGCGAAGAAAGCACTACGCCAAGACGCTGCGTACGCCCTGTTGCCAGTGCACGGGCGCTTGAATGAGGGCGGTAGCCAAGGCGAGATGCCACTTCCCGCACTCTTAGCTGCGTACGTTCAGCAATTGCGTAGTTCTGGTCGTTCAATACAAACGACGCCGTAGTAACCGAGACGCCCGCTTCCGCAGCAACATCTCGCAGAGTAATTCTGCCCTTATTTGCCATTTATTTTCCTGGGCATTGGGGCCCCTAAAGTGTCAATCAAATTTTTATCAGCAAGCGGCCAAACTGCAAGTTTCTGTACGATGTGTAGATGAAGCCAAATCACCTGTCCGACCCTTATGGATTGGCATATTTCCCCGTCGCGTTTTCTTTAACGGCGCCATCCACCTGCTGCGTCTTGTCATACGTAATGACTGCGTGCATCGTGTTCGATTTGTCTGGCTGTAGTGTGCCCACCAGCACTGGTTTAGCCCCAATGTAGGTACGATAGATCATGATTGGACAGGAGATTGACAGGTCGTCACGGGATTCCCGCCACACGTCGAGGGCTAAATTGTCCAGGTTCCACGGTTCCATTCTTGCCGGACATTCCAGCGCAAACCAGTTATCTGGGTGATACTTTACCAGTACCGCAACTGGAGGGTCATGTGCACGAAAGCGGTTCGTGATGAGCTTCGCGAACAACCTGCGCCCAGCCAATGCATTTGAAGCATTGGCATTCTGCCCACCACTTGCGGTATCAACTTTCGCATGAACTTCCGTGGCGGTAGGTACCCATTGCTGAAAACCCGAAGTTGGGTCTGTTTCCGCCGAAGATTTGTAATAATTTACAATTGCAGTACCGGCTAAAATCACCAACGCAACAGAAACGCCAATTATAATCCGCATTTTCATGGAGCGCACCTCTTCAACCTGAAGCTTGCGTAAAGATAGAGTAATGTTACCTCACAGCCTGTGGTTACTCGCTAATTATGTTACTCTAACTGCGAGGTCATCTTGATTAAAACATTTTGACGGAACCATAGATATCGACCAATCAGTAACGTAATTTAATGAACGTGCTTCGTAAGTGGAGCGAACGTCCATCAACATTCAACATCATAAACGCGGGGGGCCGACCTGTAAGTTTTACTTCGCTCTTGCCAATGTCGGCCCGCAATCAAGAGCAATTCGATACACTCAAAGGTGTACCGAGAAACCAGGGGGCGATAAAATGGCAGTAAAGGGTAATTCAACTAACCAGCCAGTGCCTGCAGAAACTCCGGCAGAGTCACCTCAGATCACCGGTAGAGGCTGGCACGGAGACCCGGAACGACACGCAGAAATTGGCAGGCGCGGCGGTATGAAGGTATCAATCGATAGGCACCACATGGCAGAGATAGGTCGCAAAGGTGGAGCAAAGGTGTCGGAAAACCGTACGCACATGGCTGCAATCGGCAGAAAAGGTGGGTCGCAGGTAAGCAAATCAGGATCGCCTAAGCCTGCCGGGTAGGCGTCAGAGGTACGGCTCATCATTATAGAAGCGACAGCCAGATTGGCTGTCGCTTCTATAATTAGGCTGCCTGAATTGCTTCGTGTTCTGCACGTTCACTGAACGTGACGCGGTTTTTGCCAGATGTCTTGGAGAGGTATAGTGCCCTGTCTGCAGCATCTACCAGTGACGCTGCGTTAGAGGAGGCTTCGTCGCTGGTGGCTACCCCAATGCTTACTGTGATCTTGCGGTGAGGCCAAACAGCGTCCTGAATGTTCGCCCTAATACGTTCTGCCTGGCACATGGCACCTTCTGCGGTGGCATACGGCAGCAGTACTACAAATTCTTCACCGCCATATCTTGCAACGAAATCGCTACCGCGAACACTGCCCTCCAGGATAGCGCCAACATTCTTCAAGACCTGGTCGCCAGCAGGATGACCATAGGTGTCGTTGTACTGTTTAAAGCTATCAACGTCTAGCAGCACAACAGAAAACGCGTGTTGACATCGTTTAGCACGCTGAAACTCATCCTGAAGACACTCCTGAAACGCTCGGTGGTTCTTTAGCCCGGTAAGGCCATCACGCGTGGCCATTTCGTGTAACCGCTGGTTAACTGTGGCAAGCTCCTCCGCCTGCTGCATAAGCTGCAGGCGGGATTCATTTACCTCCGCAATCTGCTGCTGAACCATGTTTTCCAGCCAAAGCTGATCGGTAATGTCGCGCAAGTTGACGGCAACCCCATCGCCAACGGGCACTACCTGATACCGAAACCACCTATTTCCTGACTCTACGCATATAACCTCCAGGTCATCCTCAACGGGAACACGAGTTTCGGTGACTTTAATGTAGTTAGCTAGCACCAAATCTGCCTGCTCACCGGTGTGAATGTCGGAAACCCGCAGGGTAAGGACCTCTTCTCGAGGTCTGCGCAAAAGCTGCTCTGCATTGCGGTTTAGCTCTACAAACCGGTAGTCATAAATTGCGCCTGCATCATTGCGCACAGCTTCCAGCAGGAAAAATGAGTCCATGCTACCATCAATAGCTGCTCTAAACTGCGCCTGGGCTATACGTCTGCTATCTTCTTCCTTGCGCCTCTCGGTTATGTCGTGAGCAATCCATACCACTGCCAGTCGACTACCATCTGGCTCCACAATACTAGACGCGCTAAGCGAAACGCTTACCAGGTTTCCATCCTTTCGCAGTCGCACTGTTTCTACGTTATCTATACGATCCCCTGCCTCTATATAATCGAGCAGGGTATTTTGTTGGTCGGCAAGGTGATGTGGCACCAGTATTGCTGAAGGCTGACCAATCACCTCCTTGGCACAGTACCCAAAAAGGGCTTCGGCACCCACGCTCCAGTGCGTAATAATTCCGTCGGGTGACTCCGCAACTATGGCGTCCCTCGCGCGCTCCAAAAGCGCAGCGGTTAATGCAAGTGAACTGTTTGCGCTTTCAAGCTGCCGCTGCTGACGTACCAGTACTAATCGCTGCTGGCTTAGTTCAGCATTGGAATATCGAAGAGCTGCCAGGTTATTGTCATTTTCCTCATGTGCGGAACAGAGCCGGGTAAGCGCACGACGCACCTCATTAACGGACGGAAAGTAGACGAAGACCACATCTAATAACAGATTGGCTGCTAATCCGAAAAGGAGGAGCGTCTCTGTACGCGTGGCACTTTTAATCTGCGAAGAAGCGCTGTAACTATAGCTTCTAAGCAGGCTATTCATTCTGTTCAGATACTTATGGGTGTTCTGCAAAACGGACGCGCTCTCGGTTCCCGTACCACGCCCGTTCGCAATCAGGTAAACAGCATGCAGAATTTGGACCTGAATGGGCCTAATTTGCTTTAACGTTGCCTCGGTAATGTTACTTGCTGTTAGTCCATACCGGTCGCTTGCTTTTGTCGATTCAAGCTTGGTCTGTACTTCACTCCAATGATTGGCTTCGTTAATGAGGTTGGGGCTGGCAGTCGCACGCCCGATAGGTGAACTTAAGTGCAAAAGATCCTGGGAGTCGCGTGCAATATTCTGGCTTCGCATACACTGACTACCAACTATGGATACAAATTCAGCGCTATTCTGCTGCCGATGCAACAGCCACCCCATTAGTAGCGAACCAGAGAAGATCTGTATGGCGAGTGCTGAAAGTGCAAAGACATAACGGAATGAGAGCGTGCGAGTTAATTTGTTCGCCTGGTTACGCAGCGCGGGCGAACCAGCAGAAATACTGTCGTCATCTGATAGCATAAACACTCCGGTCGAGCGGATTTGTCCGTTTTATAGCGTTACATCAGTAACTGCCTTTACGGAGAGCAACTCCCGGCAAAGTGAGGAGTGAGAGGTATTATTGGCGGCAACCAGATTGTTCCTTAGGGTTCATCACCATTCGAGTTTCCGTTATAAGTTTCATGGCAAAATTCCAGGTTACCCGCACTTGCGCATGTAGTTCCTGTAATCGCTCATCGTCGTGCTATCGTTACGGTTCTACATGTGTTAATACCCAGTGTCGGTCATTGGCGGCCGCCTGGGTTATCGCCGTGCTCGCAGCGGTATCATTTGCAAGGGTCATGCGTGTTACAAGCACGTAACCAAGTAGTAGCATGATGAGCGCACACGGTGCCATTCTTCTAAAGCCTATGCAAACAGCGTAAGATATCGGTAAATTGCGGATGCCAGCCCAAACCGCAGCCATAGCGATGAGCAGCATAGGCACTGATGCAATCTGAAGGCCGGCTAGAAGCGTGTGTGAGAAAGATACCGGAGGCGGTGTCTGCACAAGGCTCGTTAAAAGGAGTGCCACGGGATGTTCTCTTGCAAGCTCCGGTTGAATATACCTTAGAACGGCTAGGACGATAGTGGTAGCCGGTGCTGCAATGAAGAAGGACACCAAGGATGTCCACTCCCGTCGGGTACGGCCCAGCGTACCAACTTCTAACGCACCACGAGCGCGGTACCACATGCCGTCCGCAATCTGCACAATACCAGCTTCCACTACAAGCATGAATAGGGCACCGGTAATTGCGCCAGATGCTATTGTTATAAGGCCGGCGGCAGCGGCTACAAATAGTATAACCAGGGAGTACCTGTAACGTGTTAAGAGTGCATGCGCTTTGCAGGCCACAGTTGCAGCAAGCAAAACGAAAATAACGGCAATCTGTTGTTGCAACAGGCACACCCCTAATACCCACGATCCAAAAAGGGGGACGATAGGGATGCCAGGTGGTACACCCGGGTACGAAGCATTACCGCGAGCAAGATTAACCGCATTTCTTACATCAAGACTACGGCGCACCTCATGCTCTAACCAGAGTGCCTCGTCGTTGCGATGAATAGATTTCAATGATACCAACAACTTATGGGCAAGTGGCGGCCACTGCGCTGCATGCCGAATTGCGCCGGTGCGCGTAGTATCGTCGGTTGCCGCAACAAGCGTTATGTCGGTGCCAATGAGGGCCTCATAGGCCCAGGGCGCATCGGAGCGCATTTTTTGCCCCAGGCGTACCAGCAGGTGACGAATGACAATGGCCTGCCTAAGGTGGCCGTTTGCCTCCAGACTGTTTGCCTCGCTTCGCATAGTGAGCGTCATATCTCTAATTGCCTGCAGGTAAGGAAAGGCAACCAGTGAAAGAGGTGCCACCTTTTGGGCAGCCCCATGGTCGCCGTAGGCAAGTGAATATAGTCGCCACTGCCCTAATACCTGTTCGTACAGATACGCGTCCCAGGTAGTGGCAGATCGCTCTTCCCCAAGATCATTTACAGCCTGGCTGTAGTCACCGTTACCTGCGGCTACGGCCGCCTTCATTGCATCCCAAAACGCGTTGGAGGGATCGAGTGTGGCACCACGATTAATGACAATAGCTAGCAGTGCACGGCGTTGCAGACTTACCGTACGTCCTTCTGCTCTTAAAGTATTATCAGACGAGAGCAGATAACGTAGCAGCAGCGCAGCAGCACCCGGCGAATGAGGAAAATCAATCATGAGCGCGAGCATCTTGTGCAGGGGTCGATCGCTGGGAGGTAAACGCACACCCGTGGCGGGTATGACAGCCGCCCTACCAACCTGAATAAGGTAGTCGTTTCGAGCAGCAGTAGCAACTACATCGAGCCTTGCAATATCCGCAAGATTCGATGTCACTGGTCGCGACCAAGCCTCCGCCCGCGCGGAGAGCGCAAAACTAAGCTGAGAGGAGAGCGTCTCACGAACCGGGCCAATAAAATAGAGGCCTAGCCATACACCAAATACAAGCCCCACTAGCCATCCTGTTCGCTCTTCAAGAAGAAATGGCTGGTGTTGCGGCACGGTGGAAGTGTGCGTTAGTGGCCGGTCGCGCTGCACCTTCTAGCCAGGTGATACGCGGGCGCTTCCAGTTCGCGGCCGTGTCCAGAGTAGAGCCGCCTGTGGCGATTCGGCGTCTAACAAACGCTGCAGTGAGACCCCTGGTGACGAAACAACTGGCTTGGTTCTCGCATCTGTGCGGATCGGTACAGTACTGGTGGACTTAAGAACAGGCGCTAGCACCAGCGCTGTCACCGCAGCCGCAGCAAGTGCCCCTGCAATTGCCTGCATCACCGTTAACTGCCAGGAGGCACGTGAAGCCGGAGGACTGGAAATGAGGCTATCCAATATCTGCTCATCAAAAGGAGCAGGATTCACAGATGTTGAACATGGTTCCTCGGCAAGCACCATAAATAGGGCACTATCTGCAGCAGCTGCCTCCCTGCAGCTGCTGCATACTGCTACATGCGCCTCTAGAAGCGTCATATCCCTCACACCTATGGTGTTGTCATGACAAGCTTCCAACAACTTCCTGTATCTCTTGCAATCGTCAAACATGATCAGCCTCCTGTTGAGCGGCCGTCCACCGACGTCTGAACTGCTCGCGCGCAGAATTTAGTCGGCTTCTAACGGTACCTACAGGAATGTCTAAAACTTGCGCAATCTCGGTGTACTCTAGCCCCTCTACCTCTCTCAACACAAGCGCAGCGCGCATTGCTGGTGAAAGCGACTCCAGAATCTGTTCAACAACGATTCGCTTATCGACATCAAAACTGACGGATGCCCGTTGCGCACATGCACTCTCTTCCAGGGCAACCTCGGCTGTGCAAGACTTCCGGCGCATCCGGTCCAGGCATGAATTGACCACAATTCGATAGAGCCAGGCATAAAAGCCGCTCTCTCCTCGAAATTTTCCGATCTGGCGAAATGCCTTGATGAACGCTTCCTGAGCTACGTCCTCGGCCTCACGTGAGTTATGGAGAACGTGTGCAGCCAGTCTTACTACGCGATCACGGTAGCGGTCGAGCACCCACTTTATGGCGATCTGATCACCTTCGGCACATCGATCTAGCCAGGCACGCTCCACCCGCCGCTCTTCAACGGCAACTTCATCACTGCCTGAAACAACACCTGTCGAAATCATAGCGCGCGTAGTCATATTACCTAGTCTCCTATGTACATTTCGACGATCTAATGTACCTATTTTGTTCAGGCCTGCTGAACAACTAATGCCACACGTTTCGCGGCACGTCGGCTGCGAATTTCCAGCAGTAGCGCAGTCGGCCCCATAAGCGTAAGCGCGAAGTAGGGTGCGTGCGTCACGACTATGTTAGCGAGTGTGCCATCGGGCGGCGAAGCAAGTGTTCCGTACATCCGGAATGCGTTCTCTACGAAGGCTACTAGAAACGCTACAAGGACCTGCCCCTTCCACGACTTCACGGTGGTTTTAGGATCTGTGATCATAAAAAACGTGAACAACTGGTACATTGGACCAGTGATGGGAGCGGCTTCCTGCATAAAGGACTCGTTGGGTACGTAATGCCCCAAAATGAACGCTCGCAGTGCCGCGAAGCCAAGGAAGCATACCACATAGGTAAAGCAGATATGAAAGCGCTTTATGCGGTTAATTGTAAGAAAGCCTACTATCCATATACCGACTATGGCGACGTAGTTGTTACCTGCCTGGGCACCCAGCGTACTGGCATAGGCAGGTGCGACCAGAAGAAGCGTAACGATACCAAGGTTAGATGGATTCCATATATGTCTACCATCAAGCCGTATAAGATATTTTGAAAGAATTGCGACGGCTGCGCAGAACATGTATGGCCATATTGTTGTTGCTTGAACCAGTATGCCCACGCTAATACCGCTTAGGTAGGCGCTAGTGAGCATAGGAAGCTTCTTAACAAATATCAGGCTGAACACTATCTCCAGAGCGATCGCATCTAGAACCCCCATGAGAGTTCCCACCGGACTGCGTAGAAACTTAAATGAAATCTGTCCTGTTATAACTAT
>JAJZFK010000497.1 GCA_021805405.1 bacterium | reverse complement strand
CTGCCAATGATGACAATGGGCGAGATGGTTGCAAAGCCGCTAGGGTGGTTAATCGCCCCAGCGGTTAATGTCTTAAATTAATACAAGGGTACTAACTTAGTGTTAACTCTCCAAGCATTGTTCTGTGCTGCATTAGGGAAACGCTGGGTGGAGAAACGCCTGATATTTGTGCAACACCTACGTCCGCGTTATGGATGCATTAAATGGTAGTGAACGGCGGCGAAGACTGCTAAGCCCCCTACCAGCAAAAGCGTTAACGCAACAAGGAAATACATGAGCCTCGTTAAACCAACGCGTCTAGGTTTAGGAGCAGGCAGTACTCGGATTACGTCCATAATTCTACTTTCCAGTTGAGCAGGCGGCTCCGCACTGGTAGCAATGAGTGTGCGGCCCGATGACCATGCAGCTTCCAGCGCGTCCAATGCCGCCTGGCAATGCTTACACGAACGTAGATGCCTGCGAATTAGTTGGGAGACAGATAGTGGTAGTTCGCCGGTGCGATACGGCAGGAGCCGGTTTTGTATCCAAAGACACAACATTATGATTTTATTACCTCCGGCTCTCTTCTGCACTTAACACCTTCTCTAATTGTAACAGAGCTCGGCGCACGCGCGTGGCTGCTGTAGTTAAAGGCACACCAAGTACTTGCCCTAGTTCCTTAAAAGTGATCTGTTCCTGAAGCCAAACCACTAGTGCTGTTCTAAGAACTGGTGACAGCTTCTCCATTGCTGCTTGTGCTTGTTGAATTTCCACAGTTTTCAGTGTGGATGCTTCCGGCCCATCCGCAGTGGTCGCTAATTCATCGCTGAGAGCAGAATGGTGCAGCATTCGCTGCTGCGACTCCCGCTTTTTTGCCAGGTTGATGCATGTATTGGTAATGACCCTGTAGAACCAGGGTGAAAAAGGGCGATCACCAGAATAGTGCCCTAATTGCTGATATGCCCGCACGAAGCATTCCTGCGCCCAATCTTCTGCATCCTCGCGATTACCGGATGTACGGAGGCAGATTCGGTATACCGACGACTTGTATCGTTGTAATAGCACTTCGAAACTCGCGCAGTCTCCACCGGCGGCCCGTGCAGCGAGCATCTCATCAGACGGTAGTGCCAAATCATTTACCTCCAACGGGGTTTCGTCTCATCTAAATACACGCTCATTACAATTATTTGGACATTCCATGTGCAAAGTCGCGATCTTTGGTTGTAGTACCGGTCGGCAGAACAAAATACACTATTGCCAAATTTCATGGTGTGAAATAAGGAGACGGTAGATGAAGCGTTTGGTAATTGTTTTATGTGCTTTGTGCGTACTTACGCTGGTTGGCTGGTCACGCACTCGTGCGCATGCTCAGGGCGGAATGATGATGCATCCTGTGCCGAAGGCTGTCAAGAAGGTTCAGAAGGCAGTTATGTCGATCAAAATGAAGGCGGAAAAGGCGGGCAGATACAACTGCTGCCTCAAGCATTCGTGCAACTCATGTGCAATGATGATGGGCATGTGTCCGTGCGGCAAGATGGCTTCCATGAACAAGCCCGTGTGCAACGAGTGCAAGGGTGGCTGGTACGCCGGCGATGGTGATGTCCCCGGCAAAACGGCGAACGAAATCAAAACCATGCCGCGAGGTATGAAGATGATGATGGGCAAGATGCACGGCAATATGATGGGCAAGATGCACGGCAAGATGTAGTAGCCCGTTCGCTTCCACGGTAACGCAAACGGCGTCAGTACCGTAATTTTACGGTACTGACGTCTTTTGTTTGAGATGCTCGTCGAAAAACCGTGCTGCCATCGCCTCAAATATTCCTGGGTGCTGACTGTCTAAAAATCCGTGGGGAGCTCCGGTAACTGCAAGCAACGTTACGCTCACCTTGTCGGCAGCAAGTGCCTTTGCCAACCGGACCGATTGGTCGAACGGTACAAGTTCGTCAGACGAACCGTGAACAATAAGGAACGGCGCGGCAGTAGGGCTGACGTACGTAATTGGCGAACTGGATTTATATAGCGCTGGATCCTCGGTTTCCGTTGCATGCAGGAATGCATGCACGATTGCGATGCCTTCTTTGGGAATCGGGGTAGTAGCCGGGTTTACAGTGAAATCCGTGGGGCCGTACAAGTCGAATACCGCCTGTACCCTGCTGCTGAATTGCGAGAGCGGAAGCGCTTTATCTCGAGTGCCTCTTAGGCCCAACATGGCGACCAGGTAGCCGCCAGCCGAGTCACCAACTGCACCAAACCTTGCACTATCGATATGGTATTGGGTGGCGTGGGCGCGCAGGTACCGCACTGCAAGCTGCGTATCGTCGAGCTCAGCGGGATATGGCCACTTAGGCAGCATTCGGTAGTTGATGGATGCCGCTACATAGCCGTCGCTGGCAAGTTCGCTCGCGAATGTGGTGTAGAAGGATTTATCGCCAAAAAACCAGCCGCCGCCGTGAACCAGCACTACACAGGGGTGGCTGCCTGTGGTCGTGCTTGGCAAGTATACGTCCATAGTCTCATTTTGACCACCTATCGACCCATACACAACGTTGGCAAAGGTGGGTGATGGTGGAGGTGGCACCGCCGCGTTTGCAGAAGTGCCGAGGATTGCAAACAATACCAATGGCATGAAGTAGAAAAATGAATCGCGGATTTTCAAGTGATTTCTCCAACAAACATATGGGTAATTATAGCTGAAGTTGTGTTCGCTTATAAGCCCGGTAAATCCTGCATGATTTTGCATTTACCGGACGCTGCAGGGTTGTGAAAGTTCCCTTAGTTGTAATTGCAGTCGGGTACACTACTATCTAAAAGCAAGCAATCAAGGGGCGTTCAAATGTCGACCGGCTGGCAGCGAGCAATTATTGTGGGTGCTTCATCTGGAATAGGGGAAGCGCTTGCCAGACAATTGGCGAAAAGTGGGTGCAAGGTTGCGATAGTTTCCCGTAGAGAGCATGAACTTAAGAGGTTAAGCGATTCCATCCTAGCCGCCGGCGACCGTGCCGCTGCTCCGTTATGGTATGTTCATGACGTTAACGACACGGAAAATGCCTCGGCGCTGCTGCAGGAAATTTCTCACGACCTGGGCGGACTCGACCTGCTTATTTACTCAGCTGGCGTAATGCCGCTTAATCCAGACGATAGTTACGATTTAACGGCAGATTTGCAGGCCATATCCGTGAACGTGTGCGGGGCCGTTGCCTGGTGTAACGCAGCTGCCGAGCGTTTTGCTAAACAGCGTGGTGGCACCATTGTCGGGATCTCGTCGGTAGCCGGGGATCGCGGGCGCCGGGGATTTCCTGTCTATTCTGCAAGCAAGGCGTTTGTTGATACGTATCTTGAAGGACTGCGAAACCGCGTGGGCAGGCTTGGTGTAAAGGTGGTTACGGTTAAGCCCGGCCCCGTGGATACTCCCCTGGTTAACGGATTGGACAAAAAGAAGCTGCCGATGCTCATTTCAAGTGACGAAGCGGCTGAAATAATACTTCGTGGTTGCAGTCACGATGGTGTGTTGTATGTGCCCGGCAAATGGCGGCCCGTAATGTGGATAGTACGTCATGTGCCATCTTTCGTGTTTAAAAGGCTAAATGTATGAAAAGTGAAGATGGGTTTCTCTTACCCAGTAGCAGACTTGAAAAAGTGCAGTCCTGGGGGATGAATCGAGAGGCTTTGGCGTATGTTTACCGACCCTCTACCGTTGATGGGATTCGCGAGGCGTTGAATGATGCCCATCGCGCAGGCAGAACGGTTGGAATTCGCGGCGGTGGATGTAGCTATGGGGATGCCTCAATCAATTCTGAAAACGTTGTACTTGATATTACACGCATGAACCGGATCTTACGATGGGATCCTCAGGAAGGTATCATCGAGATTGAACCAGGGGTGACCCTACAGAGGCTCTGGCAGTACGTAATAGGCGACGGATGGTGGCCGCCTGTTGTATCGGGAACGATGTTCGTAACCATGGGCGGTGCAGTAGGTATGAACTACCACGGCAAAAACAACTACAAGATGGGCCCTATTGGTGAACATGTGCTGGAATTTGATCTTCTGCTGGCGGACGGCACAATCGTTACCTGTTCGCGCGAACAGCGACCGGACGTGTTTTACGCCGCAATTGGCGGGTTTGGAATGCTCGGCTGCTTTACCAGGCTAGTCATGAAGATGAAACGCGTCTACAGTGGGCTGCTGGAAGTGGAGGCTTTCGCAACCTCTACGTTTACGGAAATTGCTCGGGTGTTTGAGCAGCGGATGGCAGTGGATGACTACCTTGTTGGCTGGATTGACTGCCTTGCAACCAGTAATGGGCGGGGCCGTGGGCTTGTTCACGCTGCCAGGTACCTCAAGCCAGGTGACGATTCGTCTGCGAACCAAACACTCCAAATTGCTTATCAGGACCTTCCGGAAACCCTTTTTGGTTTGGTGCCAAAATCAATCATGTGGCGCTTCCTGAAGCCGTTTTCAAATGATACTGGAATGCGGCTAATAAACTGGGCCCGGTACTTCATGGGTTCAACGGTAGGTAACAACAAAACTACGCGTCAGTCTCATGCCGCTTTCGCGTTTCTCCTGGATTACGTGCCCAACTGGAAACGCGTCTATCTACCTGGTGGCCTCGTGCAGTATCAAAGCTTTGTGCCTGCAGAGCATGCAGCCGCCTGCTTCGACCAGCAGATGGAAATATGCAGCAAGTATAAAGTATTCCCGTGGCTTGGCGTCTTTAAGAGGCATCGTACCGATAATTTCCTGATGACTCATGCGGTAGACGGTTACTCCCTTGCACTCGATTTTCCCGTGCGGAAACGATCCGCCGATCGCCTTAAACAGGCAATTTGCGAGATGAATCGCGTTGTACTTGAGTCCGGCGGACGTTTCTATTTTGCTAAAGACAGCATGCTAACTCCCGACGATGCCAATGCTTATCTTGGACAAGACGTAATTGCTCGATTTAGGCAAATCAAGCGGGAATTAGACCCTGACGGACTTTGGCAAACTGACCTTTCTCGTCGTCTTTTTGGCAACTGGAACAGCGACACCGCGCCAAATCGTGCGCTGCAGGAGGCCCGATGAGGCTGCTGGGTGCTATTGCAGAGGCTATGCGACCCCGGCAGTTTACGAAGAACCTGTTTGTGCTGGCTGCACTACTTTTTGCCGATCGGTTTCTACACGCTACGGACCTGTTACGTGCGGCATCTGCGTTCCTGATATTCTGTGCAGCTAGTAGCGCAATTTACCTGCTAAACGATATACTCGATGCGGACAACGACCGCCTGCATCCCACCAAGAAGCGCCGGCCAATCGCGTCCGGCAAACTGCCGGTTGGGGTTGCTATTGTCGTTGCTATCGGGCTTGCCACTGGCTCGCTGGGTGGCTCTCTGCTGTTGGGGCGGGGCTTCGCAATGTGTATTGGTACATACCTCGTTCTTCAGGCGCTCTATTGTGTGAAGCTGAAGCATATAGTGCTCATCGATGTTTTTACTATAGCTGCGGGTTTTGTCCTGCGTACTGTGGGCGGTGCGGTTGCAATAAACGTTCCGTTTTCCCATTGGCTTTTGCTATGCTCGCTCTTGCTGGCCCTCTTCCTAGGTTTTGGTAAACGGCGCCAGGAGATAACAGTGCTTGGTGGCGACGCTGGGCAGCACAGGGGCACGCTGGAGGACTACAGCATCCAGTTTTTGGATCAACTTATACTCGTCCTGGTGACCGCAACGCTTGTATGTTACGCAGTCTATAGTATTCAGTCGCAAACCGCGCGACTGCATCCCGGCCTGTGGGTCACTGTACCAGTGGTACTTTTCGGGTTGTTCCGCTACCTTTACCTGGTCTACCAGAAAGGGTGGGGCGGAGCGCCTGAGGAAGCGATTATTAGGGACAGGGGGCTTCAGGTCGTTCTCATACTTTGGGTATTAGTTGTTATATTTGCTTTTCGAATCTCGCCAATTCCGCATCATTAGCGATTACTCTCTGGTACAATTATAATTGTTTTGGAGATACCTGTTTTAGCAATTGTACGCAACTGCTGTTAAGGTTCTCAAGCTGTTTGCCATAATGTTGAATATAAATGTTTGAGAGCACGATCGACGCCCACGTGGGGCCGGAAATTTAAGGAGAATGCATGGCGACTGGCAATCTCGCTGTTTCAATTAAAGGGGTTGGTAAGTCCTATCGCATAGCCCACAACCAGGTCAGCCATTTTACCCTGGCAGAAGCTATCATCCACAGGATAAAACATCCTCGCGGAAATGTATCACGGGAAACGTTTTGGGCACTTCGTGATGTAAGCTTCGAAGTTAACGACGGCGAAGTAGTGGGAATTGTAGGACGTAATGGTGCCGGTAAGTCTACGCTGCTTAAGGTGCTAAGTCGTATCACTCCGCCCTCCGAAGGAGAAGTGAAACTTTACGGTCATGTTGGCAGCCTCCTCGAGGTCGGCACGGGTTTTCACCCTGAACTTACCGGACGAGAGAATATATTTTTGAATGGTGCCATTCTAGGTATGCGCCGCAGTGAAATTGAGAAACAGTTTGATGCCATAGTGGATTTTGCCGGAGTAGAGAAGTTCATTGACACGCCATGTAAGCGTTATTCCAGTGGAATGTATGTAAGGCTAGCGTTCGCTGTTGCAGCACACCTGCGCAGCGAGATCATGATAGTTGACGAAGTATTGGCAGTGGGCGACGCTGAATTTCAGAAGAAGTGCCTAGGTAAAATGCACGATGTGGCAAGCAGCGGCCGAACCGTTCTTTTTGTAAGTCATAACATGCAGGCTGTGAGGCTGCTTTGTACCAGAGGTGTTGTCCTTAGGCGCGGAGGAGTTGCTTTTGATGGCGATGTACAAGGCGCGGTAAACGCGTATCTTGCCAGTTTTGCTGCAGAAGAGATTGCAGATATCAATCCGGATTTACGTCCTGGATCTGGCGAATTCAGGTTTTCGCGCGTTTGGTGTGAGAAGGGTGTCTACGGCCCGGCGGATGAAAAGGTCATTCGCTTCACTCTCAAGCACAAGAAAAACCAGATTGGCCGAATGTTTATACGTGCACACATTTTTGATGAAATGGGCTTTGAAGTGGTCCGGTGCGATGGCCGTCTCACCGGCGGGTGGTTTGAAGATGGTGAGCAGATTGAAGGCTCGCTGATTATACGTACTCCCTGGCTTAAGCCCGGAGACTACCGCGTTGAGTTTATGCTCGGTTCAGCAGGTGTTATAGACCGATTCGAAAACGCGACGTTCATTCACGTTTCTCCGGTGGTACCCTATCCCTATTCTGCACCCGAAAACGAGGCTATCGGTGGCGTTACCTTTGCCGATTTTGAGTGGGATGCATCTACCATGGTAGATGACAACGAGGGGCGGGCAATTGCGGTGTAGTGCAATCACAAGCTTAATCTTCATCATATTCCGAACATTAAACTAGTGAACTAACTTTATCGCTACGGGGAGTGCAATTTGAGCCTGAAAACGGCGGTAACCTGCGGTACGAATTTTGGCGGCGGAGGCTTAGGTCAACATCTTAAACTAGTGGTGGAGGACGAGGAGCGAACCAATCCGGGGGGTGTACGTTGCTACTGCTCTAATGGCAATGGCGACCCACGATGCATCGAGGTCCGTGATCCCTCAAGACTTTGGCATCTCATTGGTAAGGTAGCCCGCTATTCTCCTGGATGGCGAAGTTTTCTGGGGTGTGATCGCTTCGATGAGACTGCATCGCACCGTCTTGGCAAATTCGATCGTGTTATAGGGTTTGTTGGCCAGTGTGACAAGATTTTTAGTGCTGCCAGACGGCACGGTTCTTGCTACCTAGTTGTTCATGCTGCAAACAGCCATGTGGATAATGTCCGTAATTTGCATGCTCGAGCCCGTACGTTGTGTCCCGTGGAAGCTCCGTGGCTTAACGGTGCCCAAGCGAACAAGACGCGACATGAGTACTCCACCACGGATGAAATTGTTGTTGCCTCGGAGTACACGCGCAAGACCTTCCTGGAACGTGGCTTCAAACCGGAGATGCTCAGTCGCATATGGCTACTACCGGATAGTAGGTTTACTCCGCTGTTGGAGCCCTTACCGCGCAGCACGTTTAACATTGTCTATGTTGGAGCCGTAACCGTAGCGAAGGGCGTACCAGTGCTACTAAATGCCTTTGAGCAGATTACAAACCCTGAGGCTCGTCTCACACTGGTAGGGGGGTACACCTCACCCGGTATGCGAAAGTTTATGACTGCTAAAATGGCCAAGGACAGCCGGATTACTCTCGCTCCGGGCGATCCGCTGCCGCACTTGATGCAAGCCGACGTGTGCGTACATCCATCGTGGGAGGACGGATGGGCGTATGCTCCCGCCGAGGCACTTGCCTGCGGAGTGCCTACGATCGTAACGCAAGACACCGGCATGAAGGAACTCATTAACGAGGGCATAAACGGCTATGTGGTACCCACCGGTGAATGGGAGCCAATTCTGGAGAGGATACGCGCCATCGAATTGAAGCCATTGCGCGGGTTCAAACCACCAGAGTATCCCGTTGTCGTTCGCTAGTTGTACACCGTGAAATCTCATCCGCAGATCTGACTCGATGTCTCGCTATACAATCAACGTGTTAGCCCCTGTGACCTAGCAGTGCCCAAACGAGGGGTAAGTGGGCTCTGTTCGCACATTCTGTCGTAGTATCCATTCTGAACGCTCCCGAGAGCCGTTTGGGATGCACCAACTTTTTTGTAGCGATTAGGCATCAGCGTATGTCATACTTACAATGAAAATTTGTATGGACAGTTGATGCTCGTGAAATAGAGGCCGGTAATTTAGCGAGCAATCTGCAAATGTGTTGATACATCACCCTTACCATACTCGTCACTACCTGTGGCAACATAACTGTTGCACTGCTCCCTTCTATGGTTTCCTGGTGGCTGAGCATGCTGCACAATCGAGCCCCTCGTAGCTACGACTTCGGTGAACAATGTGCAAGTCACTAGCATTAAACCACGAACACCAATATGGGAAGAATCCTTGTTGTGGATTTCTTCCGACCAGTTTTCGGCCCAAAATTTGGATGTAATCTAAATGTAATTAGCTTGGCGCTTGTGACAGAATACGAGTTGTTCATACATTCGGTCTGCACCTTCAATGCGACTGCTCACGTTACTTGCTGTGACATTGAGGTTGAGCCTGGATATACTACTTGCCAAAACGGTGCCGTTCGGCTATAATCAAGCCGAGATTTCGGCTTAAGAGCCAGGAAGGCTCTTGAAGGGAACGTGTGCGAATGTTTTGTACTGCATGTGGCACTCAGAACGTGGATGATAGCAGGTTTTGCAAACAGTGTGGCAAACCGTTAGAGCGACCAGCAGATGGTGCTCATGAGGAAACCAATCCAATTTTGCTCGAGAGGGCATATCAGGCAAGGCGGGAAGGTCACCTGGAGCGCAGTTTGACGATATGTCGGTTGGCGATCGACCGTAATGGAGCTGATACGTCCGCATGGTCACTGCTCGGCCAACTTAATGAAGAGAGCGGCAATATGCCGGAAGCGATTTTGGCTTACCAAAAAGTAGTGTCGCTTAATCCCGGCTCTATTGCAGACAGAATAAAGCTTGATGAACTACGGGGCGAGGCACTCCCTGCAAACGAGCGACCACACGTAACGCTTGCGTCACCGCAATCGGCTATAGTCGTTCAACCTTCTGCCGTACGCTACATACCGTTGTCTCTTGTTTTGCTTGCAATTGCCATTACTGCAAGCGCAATGTTCCTTTCAAAACGGCCGATTGAAGTTGCGAATTCACCTGCACCGAGTGGTAATTATCCACGAACTGCTTTTCAGTCCCAACCAATGCCTTCACGTGTGCCACCTGCAGCTTCTGAATCAACCGCCGCTGCTGCCGACCCACGTCAGTACGGAATAGGCTCACTGTTACCACCCACAGTGATTTATGAGCAACCACCTGCACAGCAGAGTGTACCAGCGCAGGTGTATTCGTCCCCGTTGCCACCCATTAAACCTGCAGGAACAGGGGCGCGATTGCGGCAGCAACCTGGTACAGGCCATGGCAAAATTGTAATTGATGTTGGCAAGACGGGAAATTCAAGCACGAGCGCAGCACCAGGCGAAAAAATAGAACTCGAAGTAGGCGGGAGTTCATCGGGAAACTCGGCACCGGCTCATCCCAACAAAGATGCCCGGTCTTACATGGCGGTTGCACAGGCGGAGCAGGTTAACGGTGACTACCAGAAGGCTATTGCGGCGTATACAAGTGCACTGCCCACCGCGGCAGATGATCAGGCGTCCATTTACCAGCAGATCGCCTTGTGTTACCAGCATCAACATGACAATCAAAATGCTGTTACGAACTATCAAATGGCGATACATGCCTACAACGCCCTCATTTCAGCAGGGAAGCGCGTTGTAGAGTCAAAATTTGGAATTCAGGCTTGTGAAGCAGGAATTAAAACATGCAGCCTACAGTAACAGCCCGACAGTTCTCATGGGCAATAGCGACTACAACGGTTTTGTGTTGTTGGCAAAGTCCGGCTGCCGCTCAACTTAATGGCGCGGATAATCCAACAATACCTACCATCCTACTTTACGTACAGCGACCTAAGGGCATGCGTCTAAAGATCGGCGATCCTATCCTGGAAATGTCGGATTTGTTACAGACCGGAATTGAGCAGACGGGTAAATACAAGATCAAACTGTTCGATCCAAATGATCCGTCTATTACCCAGGCTGTATCCTCCGGAAGGATTCCTGCCGGCCTCTTGCAACAACCTATTACGGTGAATACGCTGGAACTAGCAGCAGGCGCGCTAAATATGGGGCATGCAATGCTGGTTGCACCAATATTTACGCGCAGTGGCATGACTGTGAACGCCGAATTGGGCGTGCTTAACGGTCCGAGCATTTGGACGACGGCTATGTCGAGCGGGTTTAACCTGCAGGACCTTGCAGCACTTCGTGGATTGAGCGGACAGAAGCGACAGGATGCTATAATCTCGCTGGCTGTAGATGAGGTAACCTCGCAGATTGGAGCGCCTACTCATTTTGCAAGCGCGATAAAACTGAGTGAAGTTAAGAAGACTAACCTTCTCACTATGCCGGGTGAGAAGACGGTCCCGACAAAACCCAGGGATGCAGGCAATAGCAGTGGTACCCAACCGGTACCAACTGCAACTACGACGACGAGCACAACGCCTTCGGCAGCTCCAGAAACCCAAATGGCAGCAGCAGTCTCTACTCACAGTGAGGATTTCGCCAGGCAGGCAGAACTCTATGCCAACAACGGCGATACCACATCAGAAGTAGTGATGTTGCGCCGAGCAATTAACCAGCATCCTTCGCAAGGTGGTTTGCGCGTCAAGCTCATAGATGCATACCAGCACCTTGGGCTAGGAGACCTCGCGATGCAGGAGGCCTCGCGTGCGATTGCACTCGACCCCAACAACATAGACCTTAAGCTGATGTACGGATCATCACTGCTTTCAGCAGGTAACCTGAAAGCGGCGATGCAGGTGCTAAGTCAATTGGCGACTGCGGCCCCCAAGAATGCTAACGTGCAGATGGTATACGGCGACGGACTTATGGCAGATGGGCACTTTAACGAAGCAGTGACTGCTTACCATTCAGCCGAGGCAATCACCGGAGCGGGAGCCGCGCCACATTGGAGGCTGGCAGTAGCATATGCAGCCCAGGCGGACGGCGACGCTGACTTTTATAAGAGAAGCCTCGACCAGATTGCGAAGACAGCAGATACTGACGGTGCAATGCCTGCCGGATACCGTAAGATTTGGGTTACTTTGCTTGAGCAGATGGACAGCCGTATTCGTGATATGTCCGACGTCGTACGCAATTTATACAGCCAGGCCGCAAATGGTGGAAGTTCGGCCGCAACATTGTTATCAACCGTGAATGGGCTCACTATTCGTACATCCGCACTTAGCACCTACATAAAGGGCCTGCCGCACCCGCCCGGTACCGCGGATATTAACGCTCACTTTGAACAGGCTGCAGCACTTCTAACGCAATCTGCTGCTATCCTGCAGGACGCGCTTAAACATCCCGAAAATGCTATTACGCAGATTCGCGGATCGCTGTTGCTCGCACGTGTTAACACCTTCCAGGCATTAGCAAGTGGTGAGAAGCAGATACAGCACGGATCAGCACCTGCTACCACAGGCAGCACTGGTGACGGGTCTTCGAGCAGTTCTAATGATCCGACTCAAGCGGGAGGCAAAGCGGGTGACTCTTTTGGCAGCGACAGCGGTTAATCAACTGCTTTTCTGGGGTTTGCTACTGGGGGGCTTGACTCTCACTGTTGGAGGCTCGTGGCAGTCTATCTTAAGATACTGCAGCTGGCGCCGTGCAGGTCAGCATCCCGGTACTGAAACCGTAAGAGCTGATCAGACTATTCGACTAGGTTTGGACGGTACTGTTAGGTTTCCAGGTGGCACCGATAATCAGCCAATAAGCTGTGCGGTAGTGGGTGCTACCAGAACGGTTATAAAGTTAAGTCTTGATGGATGGGAGCCGAATTTTCCAACATCTGCGCTTGGAACGGGTAGGGTAGTAGACCTCTCACTTCAAACCCCTCAGGGACTTCTTCAGTTTACAACCACCATTCAAACCTCGAACCATGAGCGAGGGCATAGTCCCACTATCTATGCCGCGCTGCCGTTTTGGCTATCCCGCGTGCAGCGGCGAGGTGCATACCGCCAGAACCTTAGCATGCCTGTAACCATTGAGCGCAATGATAGTGATAGTAAGCAGCAACTGGGCTTTTGCAGAAGTGGTTTGGTCGATAACCTTTCAGCTAGTGGCTGTTGTGTTGCATTGGAGGGTACTGGGTCACCAGAGCAGGCAACCGCAACCCTGGAACTGCTTGAACCGGGCACTATCATACTTGTGAAGCTGCCAATTCCTGCCATCTCCCGCGAACTTACGGCATGCGTAGTAAAATCTGAACGCGCATCGGTTCGGGGTGGCACAGGGGTTCGGATCCGTTGTAACTTCTTTGATATGAAGCCATACGAGCAGGAGTTACTCGTTAGTGCAGTGTTCGCTGCTCAGCGCCAAAGCCTGCAGGCAGGTAAAGCGTAACAAGAGGTGTGAGGAAGATAGGTACCATAGTACAGGCTGGCAACCTGCAAGTGCCGCCAGCCTGACTCGCCAGGGGGAAAATCGCCTAGTACTTGGTGACCTGCTGCACCAACCCGCCGTCTACATAGTACGTACTGCCCGTAACGTAACCGGCTTCGTCGCTCGAAAGTAAAACTGCCA
>JAJZFK010000352.1 GCA_021805405.1 bacterium | reverse complement strand
GGGTTGTACCGCAACTGGTACAGGCCAGGCTTCCAATAACAACGCTCAGACAACTGCGTCGTTCGGGGTTGTCAGTGTTAACCGGCGCGCCTTAGTTCAACAAACATGACAGGAATTTCACCAACATTGATGAGAACCGATGAATGGCTGAACCAACGCTTTCAATCTATCCTTCGCGCGCATTTCTACGACGTCGAACTTGTGAACCCCGTCGACATCAATTATGGAATACGGGCGCGCCGTCGCCTTGGATCTATCGCGCTGGTAAATGGACGCTCGGTTATACGAATTAACAGACTGTTGGCAGAGGATATCGTTCCACAGTACGTAGTGGACGCCACGATTGGCCATGAGATGTCGCACTATGTGCACGGGTTTGGTTCGACATTGTCCCGTAAGTTCAAACATGCACACCGGGGATCGGTAGTTGATATTGAAATGGATAGCAGGGGCATGCAGGAAATTCGACTTCAGGCCAGTGCCTGGGTTAGGGAAAACTGGGGCACGTTTTACGTTGACGAATGCGACGATTTAAGCGCCAAGAAAGACCTGCGAGATAGCAGACGTCAGCTTTGTTGGGAGATGTGGCTGGCGCAGTGCGACCGGCGGTCAATTGCCGAGATTGAAGCACGCCAGGTTGCCCTACTACGGCAATTAAAGACATCGGTAGCAGCAGATTACCGCATGGATTGGCTCGTAGCCGGTCCACGTCATACTGCACTATCGTACTTCTATGATAACGAGGGCGTCCTGCGGTTTCACGGCTTACTGGCAGACCGTAAGATTAGCGATGCTGTGGTCGACTTCGAAATTGCGTATTGGCAGGTCCGCCACCAGGTGGGTGCCGACTGGAGCAAAATACGCAAATTTATGTTGCAGCACGGGTTGGAGTCAACACTCGTTGAGGCTGTGGCGTGGCGTCAGCGCGTTTGGTCAGTATTCCGCAAGCACCATGTGGATGAGGTGTTTCAGATTGCTGAACAGTGCTGAGCAAGTACCTGTTTGTATACGCGTAACACTCCCTCCGCCATCGTATCGGGCGTATAGAGACCCGCACGCTCAAGGCCCCGTTGCCCCATTCGGTAACGCAGTGGCGCATCACGTAGCAGTGACTCTATAGCATCCGCAAATGCCTCATGCGAGAACGCAGTAAGCCTTCCTGTTTCGTGATCTACTACTAATTCGCGAGGTCCGCCATGGGCAACTGCAACACATGGCAGACCAGCTGCCATTGCCTCCACGATGGTAAGACCCTGCGTCTCCTCTGGCGACGACAATACGAAGATATCGGCGGCTGCATACCAGGCACCTATCGAGTTAAAGGGCTGCTCACCCGCGAAGTATATGTGGTCCTCCACATGCAAATCGGCGGCAAGCTCCTGCAACCTATGCCGGCGCTGCCCGTCGCCCACTATCGCCACACGGAAGCCTGCAATCTCCTGCGGCAGATTTCGCTTCTTAAGGAGGGCTACCGCACGGATTAGAAGGTCAACTCGTTTCTCTGGTCCTAGCCGGCTGACCTGTAGAAGCAACGGGGCGGCGTCGTCCATGTGAATCATGGACCTAAGCCGAATGCGCGCGTCCGCTGGTGCGCTCATCGGAGCCACGCCGCTAGGTATGACCTCAAAATTCGCCGAAACTCCGTCCTCGGTAAGGGCAGTTCTCGTGTGGTTGGATGGCACAATAACACAGTCTGCTTTGGCACAGAACCTGCGGACATGGTTTCGCATAGCCTTAGGGCCAACCTTGCGAACGAGCTGTGAGCGCGACAACTCAATCATGTCATCGTAAAGTGTGTGTGCGGTATACACCATAGGAAGCTTGTTTCGCTTGGCTAGTTCGGCACCCAGGTTGCCAACAGTGAAAGGATGATGGCAATGAATAAGATCGACGTCAAGTTCGCGGAAATCGATATCTGGTCGTGAGAAAGGGCGCGCCCAATGGTAAGGATGTCGCGGAAACGGAAGATCTGGCAGGCGGAAAACCAGGTCATCGTCACTGGGATGTGGCTGACCTGCAGCAAACAGAAATACGGTATGACCTCTGCTCGTGAGCGCCGAACGTAGGGTCGTTAACGACGTTACCACACCATTCGTTACTGGAGCATAGCACTCGCTGAAAAATGCAATTCTCATTCTGGTATTCCGCTCAAGCGCTTTCACTGCCCGCAGAACGCCGTGTCTGACGTTCTGCAATGGCCTTAGCGTTTACAACAACGTAATTTTCTGCACGGTGTAGAAGCATCCCCAGGCGACCGCTAACACCGCGCTCCGATCGAAGAATAAGTATCCTCTGGTTCATACGATGGTCACTGCACCAGCGGTACTTGTAGGGCTCATGCCCTCTTAGAAAGTCGAATTCTGTACAGCCTTCTCCTATCGCCTGCTTTACTGCCGCGGCAGTTACAAGCATACCAGGACTGTATTTATGATGATCCAGGCTGAATCCTCCGAGATAATAAAACGTCCGGCTATTTAGGGCGTAGCAGTAGAGTGCTCCAACTGTCTCTCCACCAGCCTCGAGCATGTGGAGGCGCAACCATCCATTTGCAAGAAATCTTCTGGCGGAGGTGCGATGCAGGGTTTGAACCTTAGCTAGCGCGAGAGCTCCAGGTAAACTACGTGCCCGCCATCGCCTCTGATGCAGGTCGAAAAGCATGTCAAGATCGCGCTCTAAAGTCTCTTCCGATGCAATACGGTACGTGGTCTCACCAACGTCTCTAGCAAGCAGGCGATCGTAATAGCCCAAATTGTATCGAAACTTCTTGGAAAAGCCTGCGTTTAATGCCGCCCAGTTCCCGGGCAGTGAAAGGTACGGGCACGGTTCCAGAGGGCTTACAGAACAGCAGTCTGCCACGCGAGATGCACAATTCAGCATCGATGCACCTTCCGGTAGTTGCTGTAGGTCGGCTACATCCCAGTCGCGTGGTCCCTCGCTCAGATGGGCGATAAGGCCGGAACATACCTCATGTTCAAATTTGGGTAGGGCAAGTGGTTTTAAATAGTCGCTGGGCCCCGTACCTACCCAGGAGAGCCGCCGTAGCGGAGTACCAAGGTACGGGGATATGCAGAGCGGTGCAAGCCCCACTAGCTCACCCGCACTGTTGTGAAACATTACAACATGCAGGCGTCTTCGGGAGCCATAAAGGGACCACCACGTATCGTTCCACTCCCAGGTTTGCCATGGCGTTATCGTTGGGCAGAGTCCCTGCAAGGCAGTCCACTCCGATTTAAGTTCTCTAATTGCGCCTTTACCG
>JAJZFK010000313.1 GCA_021805405.1 bacterium | reverse complement strand
CAAGGACGCGCGCAACCTCCCGGGCAAGGAGATCCGCCTGGTTAAACCCTCGTTGCCGTAGTCGCGCAGGATGAAGAGGAGCGGGAACCACCATATCAAATGGCACCAACCCGTCCACGGCGTCACGCTCAAGCAGTTTACACTCAGGGTGATCAATGGCCAACAACATGAGGTGTGCTAGCGGTACTGCCAATTGAGTTCGCCTGCGATACTTCAGGGCGTGCACCGCATCGCGTAGCGGTCCCTGATACAGTCCAGCCGCAGTTGACCAGATAAAAGGTGGCAAGCGCTCGCCACTGCAGTGCAAACATGGCTCCCCGTCACGGTGCGTGGGACCACCACAGTATCTGCACCATGGCTCCGGAACAGGAATAACTTTCACGCGGCATTTATCGCATAGACATTCACCGGTTGTCCATGCCCGGCAAACGATACAACGCGGGGGATAAATCACATCGAGCAGTGAGGATGCAGTACCCTTGAGTGCCTCTACAACGGCTGATAGGCGTACAGGCTGTCCGCCCGGTTCACCTTTCAAGTTTCCAGCCTCCTGGTCAAGTGCGTCCATTATTCACCAAAGCGTCATTATGCCCGGGATAAGAGGTCTTTATGCACCCGGGATGTGACAACAGAATACCTTACAGATTGGTAATTGCATGGTAGTGCCGAACTAGTTGGTGACTTAAGAGGTTGCGACGCACTGCTCAGGAGGTAGAGGTTAGCACCCTCGTGTGTACAGCAACATATACGGGTGAGAGGTGGTTACCGGCTCGCAGGCTCTTACAAGTTCATCACCGGCCAAGGTATATCTCCGCTAAATGTTACCGTGATAATACCCTGCAAAACGTTGCGAAAAAATGCTTACCGCAACAGGACAGCTACACCTTCCAGTACCTCCGGAAGGTGGTAAACAGGCATCACTAACGCCTCGCTATGGCCAGGAACCCCTCTTACAGGGATAGTTACTGGTGGCACCTGAACAGGTGAACCGTCCATGGCGCCCAGCATAGCATATACAGCATCCTGCATCTCGGTACTCAGTGACTGCATGCATCGTTCAGGTTCAGTGGGTATTGGTATCCCTACTGCCTGACACCACGCAGCATTGAAGTTGTTAACCGAGCCTTCACGGCTCAACATCATAACTGGCTGGTCAGTACAGGCAATAAACGCCTCAATATTTGCCGCAAGTGCTTCAATCCTCCTGCGTCCATATTCGGCCTCGGCACGCGCAATGGTTACCACTCTGGCCGCAAGTTGCGGCTCGATTTGATTTCGTTCAATTACTAGTTCATTGTCATTTGTAACGTCACTCATTACAGGTACATCGATCATAGGCTCCAAAAAATGCCCCTGTTCCCGGCTTTGCACAGTTGCGGCCGCCAAAATATCCCCTATTCCCTGAATATCGGTAGTCCATAAGTGATTTTTCAGTAATTTAGTGGATTAGTATCCACCCATACCCGATCCAGATGTCGCATGGGGTGCCAGTTTTGCGGCCATACCAAACATGGCCTGCATTGTTGGAACCAGAGCTTCGAAACTAACCCACATCAACAACAGGTGGAAAACCATCGCGGCCATACTCCAGTTTACGCAGAACTTCCCGATATCCTGGCGATCACGGTCATTCATCATCATGAACGCCCAACCTACCGGTAGCCCAATGTAGGGCATACTTAAGGCCAACCATATAGCTGCTCGTTTAGAGAGCGCCAGATCACCGGTGCCGCCCATGGGCACCACCATAGCGGATTGCACTGGTTGCGCTACGAAAGGCCGCTCCTGGCTTAATGGCATGGTGCCGCGGCCAGCAATACCGCTTATAGGTGCCTGGCACTTCCAGCACGTTGTTACCGTGTCAAAATTGTTCGCGCCACATCGCGTACATACTACTCGACCAGCACTCGAAGTCATGAAGAATCCTTCCTCGCCACCCGAGACCGTGCAATTCAATTACGCAAATAGTGTGTGCAAATGTCACATTGTAATTTTGCACGGTTTTATCCGTTAGTGGCATTGACGGGCATATAGTAAGATAAATGGCAATCAATTTCCGTGCGGGCACCAATTGCTACCATCAATATCTTGACTTACAGCGCATGCGTCCGCTATCATTATATCAGAACGGACAGATTGGAAACCTTATCAGTTATGAATTTGAATCGCCGGTGGAGCAGAGAGACAATCATTTATGAAATACAAAGTAAGTTTCAAGCGAAGGAAGACTTATGCTACACAGTAATAGCGGGAACGGATGTTCCGCTATTACGAGCCTCGATGCGCCATTTTGGATCGTGGCGAAATGCTATAGAGGCGGCCGGAATTAGTTACGACGATATTCGGCGTTACAAAACGTGGACCAAAACACGCATAATAGAACGCATTCAGGAGCTGCACAAGGCAGAGGCAGATCTTAGCTGGCGACATGTTAGCACGAAACTGGATCCACAGCTAGCAGCAGCCGCGTGCAAACGGAAACATTTTGGTTCGTGGCGGGCTGCACTGGCGGCAGCCGGGCTGGATTACAATCTCATTCGCAAATATCAGGACTGGACGGATGAGATGATCACGCAGCGCGTTCTGGAGCTACATAGTGAGGGGGTTAACCTAAACGCTCGTCACATTGAGGAGACTGACATCACGCTGATCACGGCGGCCCGCCGCCATTTTCAGAGCTGGGATGGTGCTGTCACGGCTGCTGGGCTCGATTATAAGGCTATCGCGCTGCGCAAGCCATTTCGGCGAGCGCGCAAAGCTGTTTCACGTCGGAATGAGCGGCAGCAGGACACTGCTGTTTCTACGTTACAGCTTGATTTATCACAGGCCTAGCCTGCACATTAGCCCGGCAGCATCCTTCGATCCCGCCGGGCAATTTAGGCTAAACGGCCGTTCTATATGGGGGACGGCCTGGTTCCGCCCCACCTCCCCAACCATATTTAAAGCCATGTTTTGGGTTACCTGTGGGTAGAGCATGGTGTAACTGAATCGCCCACTGCATTACAGATTACGCCACTGCGATAGACACCTCATAAAATGCGATCGCCAAGCGCATTAAGCGCAACGCACCCAATCCCCATCGCTACTGCTGCATGTGCGGCCGCAACTATGAAAGCGCACAGAAGTAACCGCAAAGGAAACGAACAGAAATGCTGGAGCATGACGTGCAGAGATCTATGTAGTGGCTCACGACTGCCACTGACGTTATCTGTGTGAATCCCTGGTCCGAACCGATGGCACTACATAAATATCGATT
>JAJZFK010000144.1 GCA_021805405.1 bacterium | reverse complement strand
ACAGGTGCCGGGGCCGATGGAAGGTAGGTATCAAACGGCCACACTACCTCCAAATTCCATTTGAAACGGGATCCAACTGGGTAGTGGGCGGTCTCGCGGATGAGCTGCAGCCCTTGCAACAAATTGCCAATCTGTTTCTTGCGCACATTTGCCTGCAGGTCTGTGTAACCAATGTCTACATGGGAATGAGGAATAAGGTATACCACCCAATGACGCACTGGAAACATCTCAAATGGAGGGCTAACCACCGTGGACGCCCCAACCGCGAGCGATAGGCGCGATGTCGTCTTGCGGCGTACCAGCGGTACTTGCACATGCACCGTTACCAGCCCATGGCCAAGTGGCATGCGCGATCTCTTGCCATCCATCACTATGGTGCCACTATCCTGGTGTGTATAGTTCCACAGGCTAACTTGCAGCGTTTGGGTACCAAAATTGTGACCGGCATGCCTCAATATCCACGGGCTACTCTTAACGCTCACTATATTGAGAGGTGGCATCGGTTGCAGCGCGACCCCTTTGGAAGCGAGCATCTCGACAGAGTCGTAAATCATCCAGCTACCGGTAACGGTTGTAATTGATATCTCGTTCTCACCTGTATGAAGGGCGGGGGCGGGTATATTAACCAGTATGCGTGACGGGCGGCCAGTTTGCGAAGTGCCAAACACCGTTGCGTCTCCAGTGCCGGGTGGCAGCTGTTGCATAACCGCAAACCTACCTACCAAAACTTTCACGGATGGTGGAATTGCGGACTGGGTATCAAGGAGATTTATCGAGAGCTGAAAATTGGCACGGGAAGGTATAGCGGCTAGCCCGAAGAATACCCGAAATGTATGCGGCTGAGACCCGGCCCAACTATCCTCAGGACCGGGTTGAACATAGGGCCACGTGCGAGTGTCGGAAGATCTGCCGACGACGTAAACACCATCGGATTTGTATTGAAGGTACCCGCCTGGTGCAAGTGCGAATTCTTTGTCGCTGTGGTCATGGGTGCCAATTGACCAAAGAAGCGTTGGAGGAGGCTGTGCGTTGGATTGTGGAGCACCAATCAGGAGTGCTGTTAACGCGCCAATGACAGCAAAAATTGTGCGCAAGTCGACCGACATGAAGTAAGACCTCCAGTTCGTGGCAAGTGCTCTCCTATTGTTGCGCAAAATTCGGCCAAGTCGGCACTCGAAATTCACAAACGTGACACAGTGACTTGCAGTTGTCGATTACGACCGTGGTGGGCTAATCGCGCAAGTCCACTAATTTATGGTTTTAACGGCTATAACAATCAGTAATGAACGGCAAACCGCTTCGAGGCTAAAACGAATTTGAACGGAATTAAGCTCCAATTTGACTTCGAGGACAGCGCGGGGATAACGCGTAGAATCGTTTTCTCAAACCCAGTCGAAGTCATCCGAGCGCGCACTGCAGCCGAAGTTTCACCAGCGCTTGCATCAATAGACCGCGCTATTGAGTTAGGGTTGTACGCAGGTGGCTACCTAGCCTACGAAGCGGCTGCCGGCTTTGATGACGCGCTACGAACCCGCGAGAATAGTGACACTGACCTCCTCTGGTTTGGCCTTTTTCGCGCCCCGGACCCAGCCATCGACCCTGTGTGGACATCTGATTTTCATTTCGCGGAAGGGGATTTCGACACATCCGAAGCGGTCTATTGCGAGATGGTCCAGACCATTCGTGATGCGATATCGCAGGGTGAAACCTACCAGGTTAACCTTTCAGCGAGATTTCGGTCGAAGTTTACTGGTGACCCGGCTGTACTCTATAGAAGGATAGCTACCGCGTGTGGCGCAAAATACTGTGCCCTGCTGCAAACTGGTACCCTATCAGTCACGTCCTTTTCGCCAGAAATGTTTTTCTGCACGACGGGTAATCGCATTGTCGTTCGACCGATGAAGGGCACCTCCCGGCGCGGTCGTACCGTTGCCGAGGATACGCAATTAGCGGAAAGATTAGCGTCATCACCCAAAGACCAAGCGGAAAACGTCATGATCGTGGACCTCATGCGGAACGACATTGGTAGGATTAGTCAACCTGGAACAGTGACCGTGACAAAACTATTTAGCCTCGAGCAGTACCCCACGGTATGGCAAATGACCAGCGAAGTGAGTGCAACACTTAATGCGCATGTGAAACTTGCAAGTGTTTTTGGCGCGCTGTTCCCCTGTGGTTCGGTTACTGGCGCACCTAAAGTAACGGCTATGCGTAGGATCGCCGCACTAGAACGGTCCCCGCGAGGAGTGTACTGCGGTTCTATCGGCTATGCCGCGCCAGGTGGAGACGCAATATTCAATGTGGCAATAAGAACTGCCGTTTTCAATCACTCAGACAACACGGTAACGTTCGGCTCGGGCGGCGGTATAACCTGGGATTCTAATCCCCAAGCTGAATATGAGGAGATGCGCTCCAAATCGCTTGTCTTGCGGGTGAATGCATGGCAGATGTCTCTGCTCGAATCTATTCTGCTCACAAATGGGACGTTTCTGCTGCTCGATCAGCACATCAACCGCCTAATGAAGTCTGCGTCATACTTTGCCATAGCGCCAAACTGGCCGGGAATAATTCAGCAGCTCGACGACCTTGCACTTCAGCACCCTGAAGGCGACTGGAAAGTACGCTTGATGCTTGACAGCGATACCGGTTTGGCTTTAGAAGCGATTCCGTTGGTGAAGTTCTGCAGGTTACCGTTGCAAGCAGTACTCTCCACTCATGCAGTGGACTCCACAGACTTCAAGCTGTACCACAAGACTACGGACAGAAAAATATACACCGAACAGAGTAAACGGAACCCTAACTGTGATGAAGTACTCATGCAGAACGAACGCGGCGAGCTTACGGAGTTTTTAAATGGCAACCTCGTGATAGAGTCTGCTGGTCGGCTGTTTACGCCACCAGTGACCTGCGGACTGCTTCCGGGAGTCATGCGCGAGCACCTTATAAGCGTCGGCCAAGTTCAAGAGTGTGTGCTCTACCCTCACAACCTATACACAGCAACACGTGTCTGGCTTATTAACAGTGTGCGAGGTCTAGTACCGGTCGATTTTGGCCGCAGTCATGAACAATCAAATAGCATCTAATGAAAAACCTATCCCCTTACTCGTGGGCTTACACTGTAAGCGCATTTATAAAGCGTATGGTAAGTATGCACCGGTCGCGCAACGCCATATAGCAGGTTACAGGTTGGGTTGTCCTGCTTACACCCTTCACATACTGCATGCCCATAAACCCATCGAACACATTGCTACTCTGCA
>JAJZFK010000437.1 GCA_021805405.1 bacterium | reverse complement strand
CCCAAATTTCGCCAACCGTCAGTTCTCGATCCGCCTACGGAACTTCAGCTAGTAGGAACAGTGTTAGGTACTGCCCTGCGTGCACGTACATTTAGTGCGGCGGTGCATGGTCACTATGACCTCGCTACACAATATGCCATTCAGGAGATTCGGTTTGCGGTCGCACGCCTTAAGCTCTCCAGCAATTCAGGAACCGCCCAAATGTTAGCGCAAATGGATCTGCGTCATGCCAATGGGGAGCTTCTTGCACTGAGCAATCGCACCAGCCCAAAGGAGTCCGCTCACGTAGCCCGTACGCTGGAACGCATCGACGAAGAGTTTCCAAATTCCACAGCGATTATAGACGCCGACCTGCATTTCAAGCGCTATAGGTTAGCGAAATATCTTCAGAATGTGACGTTAACTCCGCTTACTGTTACATCCGCAGTCATGACCCAGTCATTGATGCAACGAGTCTTTGGCAATGGGCAGCGCGTTGGAGTTGACTGGAAGGAAATGATACGGCAGTCTCTGATGTTAAACAAACGTAGCATTCTAGCAGACTATGATAGTTATGCAAATCAGTTAACCAGCTTAAACCGTAAGATTGCACCAGGAACAGGAAGGACTCGCATGCCAAGCGTACCTGGACACGACTCAATTGCATATATTGCCTTAGATGTGCTGACCGACAGGTTGCTCGCAAATTCTCTACAAGACATCCAGATGCAGTTACGCATAGCGGAAATTGAGTATGCAATTCGCGGATATTACCATGCCAACGGAAACCTACCGAGCACACTTAACCAATTATGTCCAACGTACCTTGCAAGCATCCCTCTCAATGTAGTTCGCTCTGCAAGCGGCGCACCCGTGCGAATATCGTATCGTCGAACCAGCAGATCGAAATTGCAATACGCTTTAGACGGAGTGCGCGATCATCATAACGCATCTGAGATCATCGTGGATGTGACCGCCTTGCCGAATGATGCAGCGACTAAAACCGTTGGAGCCCCGAAAGTTGCGGTGAGACACGTGGGCGTCGACATGCAGTCCATGGCAGGTGCACGGTCATGAGGCTTAATAATTCGCTAATTGTACGCATGACAAAGCGCAGTGAGCTGAGCAAAGAGCCACAATACAAGCCGATCAACGATGTAGAGAACCTGGCAGCCGAGTTCCAGGGTACCAGCCCACTGACGCGGGGCGCGTGGATGCACGTACTTACCCAGGTGGTTACCGTGGCAACCCTGCTATATGTGGTGGTTTCACAAGTGGTGGCCGGCGGTCTCTGGTTTTCATTGCTTGTTTTCTGGTTGCTTGAACTGGGGTGGGCCCGTGCCTCTGCACGTGCACGAAACGCAGAGCGAGTTATACTAACTGCGCATTTAGGTCATGACAGAATAAATGACCTGGTAGAAATTGCTCACTGGCCAGGGCGCGATCTGCGGCAGATAGCAAGACTCCACTTACTGCGGCTGGTAAGAGATGTTGCACCAGGTGAGCATGATGATATGCTGGATGAACACCACAGTGCAATGCTCGTGAACCTGCTCACTCCATTTAATGCACTTGTAACGCCAGCCCTTGTCGTTGCCGTGCTCCAGATGTACACAAGGACTGGTGATTCCACCGCTCTTCCCGTTGCCCGGAACCTCGTGCGATTTCCCATGCGACCATCGGTGTATCGTGCAGCGAAGGCTTGTACAAACCAGCTTGCGGCAACCTGGCGGTCGACAGGCGGCACGGGCACTGAGATTAACGAGCAGATGGGCGCTCCCGCCATTGCAGGGCAGCCAACTCAATCAACATTGGCACCGCCTGTTACCAGACGCAGGGACACCATTGGAATGCGCGGTGGATTTTTCATTGCGTCTGTCATTTCGTTTGTTCCCTTTGGCATTTATAACACGGTTCGGTGCGCCATGGATGGCAATTGGATGGGTGTTCCTCTCTTCCTGGGTGTAGCGATTTCTCCCATGGCACTCGTGCGGCTAACCATGCGCCAATCCGACGTTAAGCGCGTACGCTCGATAGTCGCAAACGGCAAGCCTGAGTCGATTGGCTTCCTTGTTGACGCACTAGACTGGCCGGATGCTTACTGTAGAAACCTTGCAAGTAGGGGGCTGAGTGTGCTACTACCTCAAGTGAAGGCTAGTGATGGTGCCCTCCTGAACCAGCATCAGCGAACAGTATTATTGCGGTATTTAAAGCTGCAAAACGTCGTTCGTTACGAAAAGTTGCTCATCGCAATCCTGCAGGCGCTAGAGCAGATTGGCGACGAAAGTTCTATTCCAGCGGTTGAGCTGCTTGCAGCTAGTGATCCCGTGAACTCCGCACAGGTGAGAGTTCGCGATGCAGCCGAGCACTGCCTGCGATTTCTACCAGAGGTTGCAGCCGCCAAGACTGCCAGCCAGACGCTGTTGCGAGCTTCTGAACCGGCGGAGGACAGGGTTAGTGATCTCCTGAGGGCACCAACCTCCCAGGTTACATTTAACGATGAGCAGCTCGTACGACCACTGACTGACGTCTGATTAAATCACTAACACCACCAAAACGGGGAATATTCAAGGTTACTACGATGGCATTGCGCCGAATTTGGTCTTAGAGTCGAGAATGAAATTGGTTGGCGGATTAAGAAATTTCTGGGGCATATCCAGGAAACATCCAAGTACTTTTGCTTGGACCTGGAGCTGACCACGTTTACAAATAGTGGAAAATAAGCACTGTAGGTTGGTAAACCATGAATAACAGTTCGACTACTGGCTCTATTGAGGCTACTGCCTCATACCAACTTATGCGAGTCAACTACTTGTGAACGCCTGCTGGATGTTGTAGTGAGTCGCATCAAAATAGCAATGGTGGTGGGCATCATTGCGTTCCTAACTGGACATACCATGCCGTATGTTTCCGTAATATCCAGGTTAGTTGCCACAAACAGCAGGCTTTATCGACGCACGTATGGTAGTTTGCGACACTACTCGCAGCCGGTTACACCCGGCACTATTGAGGTTGTTCCTGCGACCACTAAACTCTGGTTGGGTACAACCTATGGTTATTCGAGGCGAGCGTGGAAAAGCACGCCTGACGCTTCGTTTTGTGACACGGCTCGCACCCATGTTCATTCATTAACCCCTGTTGAACTGCGTGCTGCTCAATCAAACTTAGACGACATAGTGCCAGTTCTTACAACTTCGATGCAGTTTGGGACCGACTTTGATGTAGCTCACCAACATTATAATTTTGCGGCCCAAGACGCAGTACAAGAGATGAAGCTGGATG
>JAJZFK010000034.1 GCA_021805405.1 bacterium | reverse complement strand
CGGTGGGCCTTTTGTATACTAAAGGAGAAACATTTTAATGAGTGATAGATCCGGCTCGGCGCCTATACCCCGGCGCCAGGTGTTACGCCTGTTGGGAGGCGGCCTCCTGCTTGCCTCCGTTGGGGATGCAATTACTGCTTGTGGAACGGGTTCATCGGCAGTTGCAGGGCGCGGAACTGGCACTGCAGTGGTCAGCGTTGCCTGGCCGAAAGTCAGCAGATTGATACCCGCCGCTGCAAATAGCGTGGTCATTACCGTAATGAACGGCGCAACAAAACTTGCTTCCCAGGTAGTTGCACGACCAACTACCGCTAGTACCTCAACTGCCACCTTTACTAACCTGCCACCCGGTACGGTGCAAATAACTGCAGCGGCCTTTCCGTCTACCGATGGTAGCGGTGTTGCGGACTCCTCTGGCTCGGCATCTACTACGATCGTTAGTAATTCCTCTGTAAACGTTAGTTTCACCATGTCGTCAACAGTGAAGACACTCACTATTTCGCTCGTAGGCGGGGCCGCAAGCCTGAACACAGGAGTTTATGTGCAGGCGACTGCTACGGGTGTAGATGCTGGTGGAAACCAGGTGCTTCTTACACCATCGCACATTCAATGGTCCTCAAATAGTTCCAGTGCAGGCGTGAGCGCAACCGGTCTGGTATCCGGTGTTAGCGGTGGAGTTGCGACGATTACAGCCACCGATAATGAAAGCGGCGTTAGTGGAACCCTGGAACTTACGGTATTAACAGCAGCAGCAAGTCCAATTTTGACAACCGACTTCATCAACGGACGCGTTAGCCTGATAACCAATATGAGCGGTGCTGGCTACCAGCAGTTCGTAGGAAACAGTGTGGTGACTGCACCGTTTGGTCCCACTGGAGTGGCCCTTGATCCTGCGCTCAACATTTACGTTGCAGACACAAAGCAGCACCGCATCGTTAAGATGAGCAACATAAACGGTGCGAATGCAGCAGTGTTTGGAACTCAGGGTGCAGGAACTAACCAGTTCCACAACCCTCAATCCATCGCACTGGACAGCCAGGGCCGAATTTATGTAGCGGACACCTATAACAATCGCATTGTAAGGGTAGACGACCTCATTGGTACGAATTTTGTGACTTTCGGTACGGGTGGCAGCGGCACGGGCCAGTTTACTAACCCATTCAAGGTAGTGGTAGATACGAGCAACAGAATCTATATTTGCGATGCCCTTAACAACCGTATCGTTCGCATAAACGATATGACCGGGGCGGGTTGGGTAAGTTTTGGAACGCTAGGCGACGGTACCGGCACTGGGCAACTAAATGACCCACATGGCATAACCGTTGACCTATCAAACCGCATCTATATCGCAGATACGAACAACAACCGAATAGTACGAATTGATGACATGACAGGTACTAACGAAACTGCTTATGGTACGAAGTTCGGCAACCTGTTGTCGGATCCGTGGGATGTTAAGGCCGATAACGCCGGTTTCATCTATGTCAGCGACACGGGAAATAACCGCCTTCTCAGGATGAATGACCTTAACGGTACGAACCTCCTAACACTTGGTTCATTTGGTACCGGCGCCAATCAGTTTGAGGCCATCAACGGAATCACTACACCCGTCGCGCTATCTGTATAAGTCACGGCAACTCCGAAACTTTTCAAATCAGGCAATTGCTGAACAGGAGCATGTTTCAATGAAGGGTATCTACGTAAAGTTCGCAGGTCTTGCGCTGCTAGGAACACTGGCCGCATTACCGTTAGCTGGGTGTGGTGGCGGGGGCGGAGGGTCGTCGGCAATTACCAGCCCGGTTGCCACCATAAAGTCAGGTTTTTCCGCAACTACTCTCATGCAGGGCAAGACGGCACAGTTAGCTGCTAGTGGGCTTACGGCATCCGGTAGCGCTGTAAACATTAGCACTGACTCGTTTACATTCGCTACGAGTAACGCTGCCGCCGTTACGGTGAGTACCACAGGGTTACTTACAGGCGTTGCTCCCGGCACGTCGACCATTACTATCACCGACAACACCATCGGCAAGTCGGTTACATTTCCGGTTTCGACGATTACTTTCGATGTCACGCCACTTACATCACAGGTCGCTCCCAGTGGTACCGCGCAGTTTACTTCCAACATTACGGGTATCACGAACACGGCGGTAACCTGGAGTGTTTCTCCCAGTACGGGTGGGTCGATTTCGTCAACAGGGCTATATACTGCGCCGGTAGCGACAGGAACGTACACGATTACGGCCACCAGCCAATTCGACAACACGGAGACTGCGACGGCTACGGTCACGGTGGGAAATGGTGGCGCGGTAATAACAGTTAACTAGATTTAGCTCAATAGCTAAACTTCAATCGGCCACCTGTTGCGCTTCGGCGTTTCAGGTGGCTTTTTAGGTTGCAATTATCGTGTGCTATGGTGAGCCCGACCGAAGTTGGGTGGATCAGGATTAAATTCTGTTATTAAATTTAGTAAACTTCCGCACTTGCCATCTCTGTATTCCCCCGGCAGTTCCGCACATTCCTGGTTATCTACTGTGGATGGACTTGTGGGATCGCCGATAATTGTAATCTGTTACCAATGGGTCTGCACACACCTCCAGCCCGCATTCATTTGGGCTACAGATGTAAAACACGTAGACAGAAAAGCTGCTATCTGATATACTCTGCCGTAGAAGGGGCTATTACGTGGCAAAAGCAGGAACGAAAGCAACCAATTCAACACCGCCATCGATCTCGCAGAAATGGATCGATATCGCCGGTCTATGCCTTATATTCATGGCTATTGCCTGCCTGGTGTCCCTCGTGTTCCCGCAGAGCGCACCTGTGCCGCGAGCGATCGATCATGGATTGCGGCTTATAACCGGTGAGGGCTCCTACTTTATTGCACTGGGCCTGCTCTGCCTTGGCGTCATGCTGTTAGCTGGCGTTAAGCGAATTCCTTTTACACATGCCACTGTGGGCGCTGTACTGCTTTTCCTTACACTGATAACCGAGCAGCACATTCAGCAGATACCCGCTGCCCGGCTGGATCCTTTAGCTATGGAGCACGCTGGCGGCTGGTTAGGTGGATTGATGGGCTATCCATTGTACACACTGCTGCAGCGACCGCTTAGCTACCTGCTGCTTGCCTTTACGGGGCTCACGGGGCTAGTGCTTTTGATCGATATGCCCGTGAAAGAGGTCTTTGCTCGCGTACATCAGAAGGGAAGGGGCCTTAGCGAACGTGTTAACAGGAATCTCCACGACGGCGACGATTTTAACACCA
>JAJZFK010000544.1 GCA_021805405.1 bacterium | reverse complement strand
CTGGGGTCGTATCCTAAGGGGCCACTGGTGGAATATAACGGTGCACTATATGGAGTAACTAGCAACGGCGGGCCACTTGCGAATGGAACGGTTTATAAACTTACACTCTCTGGGTACAACTTCTCCACCATCTATAGCTTCAAATATGATCAGGGTGCCAAGGATACAACACAATTTGATGGAGCTCAGCCAGTTGGGGGGCTAACAGTTGTTGGAAATATGCTGTTTGGAAACACCCTCGCAGGGGGACCCGGCACCATTACAAATGGCGGTACGGATCCACACTACTCAGTGGGTACTATATTTTCTATAAATCCTGCAACCGGAGTTGAATCGCCGGTTCGATCGTTTGTTTCCACTAACTCCCCTTCCGATATCTTTGAACCTCAGGGTGATATGTTATTCAGCGGAGGCAAGCTGTATGGCACAACAGCGTATGGAACGAGTGCGTCAGCTCCTGTGGATTCACTTTTTCAGTATGATCCAGCGAGTTCATCGTTCCAGATACTCTACAGGTTTCAGGGTGGACTTCCAGGAAGCGTTGACGGTTTTGCACCAAATCCGCAACTGGTGTTAATGAATGGGTACATCTATGGCACCACAATGTTTGGAGGAACCAGCCAGAGCTGGGCGTCGGTGGGCGTCGGCAAAGCTGGCGGCGGTACGTTTTATCGCGTAAACGTGGCGTCACAAAAAGAGGACTATGTCTACTCCTTTGGTGATCCTTCCGCAGTGACGTCACCTACAACAGACAGTGCCATGCCGCAGCTCGGTCTGTTTGAAGGAGCCGACGGGTTGCTCTATGGGGCAACCTATTTAGGAGGATCGCTCGGTCACGGAACGCTATTCAGCTTTGATCCGTCCAAAATCGGGACGCCTGGTTTTAGTGACACGCGACTGTTTAACTTTGACTTTAATGCAGGTATCTTCTATCCGCAGGACCTTATGCTGGCGCAAGACGGATCGTTGTACTTCAGTATGGCTGCTGCAGGCACATTCCAGTGGGGCAGCCTCGCCAAGTTCCCCCTTACACCCGAGGTGGTGCAGACGGCAAACTATCTTCTGGTAAAACATGGGTTTGTGATGAATCACTTTACACATCAGTTTATGCAGCTGGTGACCGTCACTAACACTGGCTCGCTGCCTATTCCGGGCAACGTGTCGCTGATCGTAACCGGCTTAAATTTCGGTGTGTCGCTAGCGCACATAACGGGTACCACCACCAACGTGCTGCCAGGTTCGCCTTACATTACACTGGTTCAAAACGGTCTTAAACCGGGAAGTTCGGCTTCAATAGTTTTAACCTATAACGATCCGGCCGGCCACCCAATTACACCAACGTTTACCCTGGCTGCAGGAGCTGGTGCTCCGTAGCCTGGAGGTACACGTATAAAGTGGCCGAGAACCTGATAGTTTCCGGCCACTTTTTATCTGTCTCGCTAAACTCGTTTGCGCCATATTTTACTTACACGCATCGGGGTTTGGTGCCCTGCATTGACCACTGTCTTCAGGGCGGGTTCATATGTTTTTCTTAAGTCGTTATCCATTATCCATTTAGATAGATACCGTATTACGGCTTCTGCTTCTCAATCAACTCAGCAATATCGTGTCGTTGAAAATAGGTTGCCCAGCCAAGCGGTGTAGAGTGAGCCTCGTCGTCGGTAATCGTGAGATCGGGATTAGCGGCAAGTAACAGGCGAGCGAGTTCCGTTTGGTTGCGCATCACTGCAAGGTGGAGTGGTGTTGCACCTGAGCGGCCGACCTTTTGATTGACACAGCCTGGGTTGACATGTAACATCTCACGAATCCGTTCAACCAATTCTAAGTCCCACAAGGCGAGGATGTCATAGTTGGCACCGTTGTTAACGAGCCATTCACCGCACTGTTTCTGTGAGAATTGTGCCGCCAGACCTACAGCATTTAGGCCACAGCGTAACGGCTGTGTAAAGAGTTCTACGTCCACAGCAAACTCGGCAACAGCTACCAGGTCGCCTGTTGCTACGGCCTCGGCAAATTTAACCGCTCGGCGATCGCAAACATATCCACGTTCTTCGGCATGCATCCACCACGTTTGGCCATATCCAAGCGTCCGAAATCCGAATTTTTCGTAGAACGGGTTTGCGGCATTTAACATCGCGTACTGGCACCCTAATTTGGTTCCTTGTTCTGCGCACGCCAGCGTAAGTGCTCGGCCAATTCCCCTTGCTCGGTACTCCTCGTCGACCCCCACCGAGTAGATTCCAACTACTTGCGGTGAGGATGTGGCAACATGTGCGACAGCGTGACCCACAACCCTGGTACCCTCTGTGGCAACAAAACGCCAGGTATTTTGTGGACATTGCGAGACCAGTTTTGCAAGTATTTTCTCCTCGTGGTCGTTGAAGTAGGGTAACTTAGAGTTACCTTGAATTTCCAATCCTTCCAAATGCACGTACACACCACCTAATGGTTTTTCGCTGAAATCGCTGGGCAGGTCTAGAACCATCCATCGTGGCTGCCAGCCCCACTCAAATCCGCGGGCCATCAGTTTTGTACCGATTACCGTCGATTGTGTGTCGGTTGCCGTCCAACAGGCTATTTGGGTTGGCATAACCCGGTTACATGTCTCCATTATTTCTTCAAGCGCTGTGTCTGCCTGTATGGAATTGGCATCTGGAAATGGAATAGTGGCGTCAGCTGGAGAGCATAGCCAACGAATTCCACGAGTTACCAGCTCATTTCCTCCGCTTGCGCAACACCTTGCCAAAAACCAGGAAGTGTGGTTATCTGCTGCGGCCGTTATGAGTTGGGCATCCGTCTGACTGGTCATCTTTATGCGTTCTCCATTGTTTTGTACCACAAGTTCACATTGTTATCGGTTATCATCTATTATTCGCCATATCTTGCAAAAATGGCAATACCCATAAAGTACGGATACATGCTATGGAGGCTTTGGGCGACCATTAGAACCCATTTCACGTGATTAGGTAATCTGTTTCACGTAAAGGGTGATGAAGTCTTCGGCACTAATGGCAGCTCGGCTAAATATTTCACCGTAAACACTTGCAGCCAGGATCAAAACCGTGCGACGCAATTAAGGATTATGGTACCCACATGTCGATAAACAGAAAGGGCGCCTAACAGACCGGATGGTTCACATATGCAGAATCGCCTTATTGAGGTGAAAACCAATGAAAGAAATACCGAGCATCGGCAAATGGGTATCGATAACCCGTAGCGCCAGAGCATGTATGCATCAGCGTGACCGCCATTAAAAAGATTA
>JAJZFK010000079.1 GCA_021805405.1 bacterium | reverse complement strand
AGTTCTATCACCGCAGTCTGCTCGTACTTCGCACACAGATTGATAACCGGGGAGCAATCATAGCCGCTAACGACTCTGATGTAATGCAATACAACCGTGACTCCTACTCATATCTTTGGCCGCGTGATGGCGCGCTGGTTGCTCACGCACTCGATCTGGCAGGTTATCACGAGACCACGCGGCGCTTTTTCACATTTTGCGCGGAAATCATTGATCCAGCTGGGTACTTCTGGCACAAGTACAATCCAGATGGTTCTGTAGGTTCCTCATGGCACCCGTGGGCAGATCACAACGGTAGCCCACAACTTCCCATACAGGAAGATGAAACTGCTTTAGTTCTATTCGCGCTTGGCAGGCACTTCGAGATGCAGAGCGACGTCGATTACTTGCGCGGAGTTTACAAATCCCTTATTGAGCCCGCGGGAGATTTTCTTGCCTCCTTTCGCGATGAAGCCACCGGGTTACCGGAGATGTGCTGGGATTTATGGGAGGAGAGACGTGGGGTTCACACGTTCACAGCGGCGAGTGTATGGTCCGGGTTAATGGCCGCATCCAGGTTTGCCGACATATTCGGAGATGTCGACCGCAGTAGAAGGTATCTTCGTTCCGCCGAGGAGATCAGGCATGCGATGGACAAGCACCTCTACTCACCTGAAGATAAGCGCTTCCTGCGAAGTGTCTCACTAGAAGACGGCAGGGTTATACCGGACCGCACCATTGATGTGAGTGTGATGGGTTTGATGATCTGCGGCTTTCTTGGGCCAGACGATCCGCGCCTACGCGAGACGATGGAAAATCTGGAGGCAACCCTGTGGGTACGCACACCTGTGGGAGGCATGGCGCGATATCAGCGCGATAACTACTACCAGGTAAGCGGTGATCTGGAAAACGTGCCAGGCAACCCGTGGTTTCTCTGCACGATGTGGCTCGCTCAATGGCGCATTAGCTGCGCGCAGTCGTTGGCAGACCTGGATAGGGCCACTGAACTTCTGCGTTGGTGTATCCGGCACGCGCTACCTTCCGGAGTAATGGCAGAGCAGATTAATCCGTACAACGGCGCGCCTATCTCCGTGTCACCACTTACCTGGTCACATGCAACATACGTTAGTACTGTCTGCCAGTTGAGAGATAAACGACGAGCGATTCTTGCTCGCGACGAATCCGATGACCTGCAGGAAGCTGCATAACTGTTACTACTCTTGGCACAATAGGGAGTAAATGGACCTGCAGGGTTGCAGGTCCATTCTGGTTTCAAATGGGGTTACAGGAGGTGACGCACTCTACAGTTCGCTATACTTGATGCGCGATCTGGTGGCCGAATGTCGGTATACGTGAGGTTAGCAGGTTCTGCGATGGTAAAAACAGTTGGGGTACGATATAGTGGTAATACCACAAATGGGGAGAACGATATGTCAATTCGACCTGTTAAGAGAATCGTAGAGGCAAAACCGACAATTGAGGGTGCAGGCGTTCATTTGCGCCGCGCATTTGGCTTTGGATCAACGTCCGAGTTTGACCCGTTTCTGCTGCTTGATGATTTCCGCAATGACATCCCTGAAGATTACCTCGCTGGATTTCCGTGGCATCCCCATCGCGGCATAGAGACCATTACGTACGTACTTGCTGGTACCGTAGAACATGGCGACAGCCTGGGGAATAAGGGGTCCATTGAGGCGGGCGATGTGCAGTGGATGACGGCAGGCCGCGGCATCATTCATCAGGAACTGCCACGAGGCGACGCTGTAGGCAGGATGCATGGATTTCAGTTATGGGCGAACCTTCCCTCTTCCATGAAGATGAGCGCGCCACGGTACCAGGAGGTGAAGTCGACTGATATACCGACAATTACAGATGACGATGGAACGCACGTGCGAATTGTATCTGGCAGCTTTTGGGGTACAACTGGTCCAGTGGACGGTGTAGCTGCAGAGCCGGTGTACCTTGATGTCTCAGTACCCCCCGGCAAGCGGCGTAAATTACCCGTTGAGACGACCAGGCACGCGTTTGCATACGTTTTCGCTGGTTCTGGTCGCTTTTGCAACGCATCTGCACCGCTTTCAGTACCAACCGAAGGAGTTTCTTGGGCAGATACAACGCCCCCCACATCGGCATCTAACAGGACGCTGGTTC
The DNA here is from genome assembly GCA_021805405.1 of bacterium. Classification (GTDB taxonomy): domain Bacteria; phylum Armatimonadota; class Chthonomonadetes; order Chthonomonadales; family Chthonomonadaceae; genus JAJZFK01. The sequence continues at coordinate 1,137 of JAJZFK010000079.1, read as the reverse complement.
TATTTGATAGGGGCGATGAAGTTGAGGTGCAGGCAGGTGAAGAGGGGGTTCGATTCTTGTTGGTTTCTGGTAAACCACTTGAACAGCCGGTTGCGTGGTACGGGCCAATCGTAATGAACACGCAGGAAGAGCTGCAGACTGCATTTGATGAACTGCGAGCAGGTACGTTCCTGAAGGATTGACGATAATCTACGGAACCAGAGTGCACCTAAGAGATGCAAGCGAGCTGCCGGTATGCGCTTCTCTGGTTTCGTAAGTTAGGGGATATTGAAGGTATGAGTACAATTGGCGCGGTTGTCAAACATACCGCTTCCATCAAGAGCATGATCCGCGATGAGCACATTTTTAATTGGGTTTTGCGGTAAGCAGCAGATTGCCAGGTGTCATTAGCCTGCTTCGCAAACTTGTCACTTGTGGTTTGCTAACCGCTTATCACGATTTGGTTGTGGCGGTGGAGGTTACGGTGCTCTGCTCCCTCAGAAGCTCTGTCTGCTCAGCCAAGACTTCGTCCTGCCCGCGCAGCACTTCGTCCTGCTTTTCAAGATTCGCCATCATCTGTTCCTGTTTAACCAGCATGGCGAGTACGCGTGCGTAGGTTTCCTTCTGCTCCTCATAGGCGCGTGCCAGTTTGTCGTGATCCAGTCGTGATCTCTCGTCTGCATCGCGGCCAAGAATGTTGGTACCTACAAGGATTAGCGGCAAAGACCATAGCTGAACCCAGTTTGACCAGTAAAGAAACGTGTTCTCGTGGCCGCGGAATATTGACAGGATTGGGAGCAGCCCATAGATCATAAAGGCATAACATAGCCACATCGTGCCAAATGCCCGCGTAAATGCTACAGCAAGTCGTTCGTTTATTTTGTTAATGGTTGAAATGGACGTTCCAATCGTGAAGGATAATCGAAAATTTTCACGCGAGTAATCCTGGTGCAAATGAATTCGATACTTCAGAGTTAGCGTTAACTAGGGACGATACAGCATGCAATTCGCGACTCGTGTATCGTAGTTACCTCTACGCTATACGATACCCGTTTGTAATAGTGCCGGGTATGCCGCTTCTTAGGTGTTCCAATAGTCTTACTACCCTGATAACCGGCACCTTTTAGACGCAAACATGCGACTGAGACGCACAACAAA
>JAJZFK010000519.1 GCA_021805405.1 bacterium | reverse complement strand
CCTTCACTTGCGTTTCGGGTAGTAACTGATGATCGTAAACGTATTTGGCAAAACATCGTATGCCATTGCCGCACATTTCTGCTTCAGAACCATCGGGATTGAACATGCGCATCTTGAAGTCTGCAATCCTGGATGGTAGAACAAGGATAAGTCCGTCGCCACCAACACCAAATTTCCGGTTGTTCAATATGCGCGCCATCTCCGGAAGTGAATCTTCCGGAGGGCCGTCAGTCAATGAATTAACCACCACGAAATCGTTCCCAATCCCGTGCATTTTAGTGAATTTCAACACCATACTCCTGCGTTCTAAAGCGAATCAGACGTAGAACCTTGTACGCGAACGTCGCGAGGCTCCCGTGGCTCACGTTCCGCTCGATCAGATCCATGTTCGCGACCCGAGTCCTGATAAAAAGTTGAGACTGGACGCACAGGCACAATGGATGAAACGGCGTGTTTGTAGACTAGTTGAGTCGGTTTTCCAACAGAGTCCAGGAGAATTGTAAATGCGTCGAAACCCCTTACCATCCCTCGTAGCTGCACACCGCCAATGAGGTAAATCGTGACGCCTATATTCTCTTTTCGTACCTGATTGAGAAATATGTCCTGCAGATTCAGCTGTGGTTTGTTCACGTTAACGGAACCCCCTGTACAAAATGATCGGGGTAACGCTGCCGTTCGGCAGCAAACAAGTGCCCAAAATCGGGCAAATAATCCCCTGGTTAGTTAGCTGTCATCTTACCTATTCCCGTGAGCATCTTACCAAGATAGTCTCCATCACAAGGATTGAGCCATTCGATCGTGCTGTCCGGTTTGAACCAAGTTATTTGACGCTTGGCATACTGTCTGGTTTTCAAACTAATCGTGGCAATTACCTGGTCTTTTGTAAGAAGACCATGCAGCATATCTGCCACGTCACAATAGCCCAAGCTGCGCATGCCGGGGCACTCGCGCGTGACACCGCTTGAAAGCAGTCTTTCCACCTCACAAGGAAAACCACCCTCCATCATCGTGCGCACACGGTTATCAATACGCGAATAAAGCTCGCTTCGTGGCCATGCGAACCCGAATTGCACGACAGAATACTTGGTGCCATCCACTCTGTTGCGCCTATTCAATTCAGAAATAGGCGTGCCCGTTGTCTTAAACACTTCAATTGCGCGAATTACCCTCACCAGGTCGTTTGGGTGCAGGCGCGAGGCAGAAACCGCATCGCAGGAGGCCAGAATTTGGTGAACAGCACCGTTACCCTCGTGAGCGGCAATAGTGTGCAATTCCGTTCTAAGTACCTCGTTGCGTGGTGAATCGGCTAGTGTCCAGCCCTGTAGCAAAGCCTTCAGGTACATTCCTGCACCACCGCAGAGTATGGGAGTGTTGCCTCGCCCCTCTATATCTGCGATAGATCTCTCTGCGTGCTTACACCATTCTGCAACTGAAAAACTGGAACATGGATCAACAATGTCGATCAGGTGAAACCTGCACCGGCGCTGCTCAGCGACCGTTGGTTTTGCTGTGCCAACATCCATGCCCTGGTAAACCTGAAATGCATCAGCATTCAGTATCTCACCACCGATTGCTGTCGCCAATTGGATTGCCGCCTCGGTCTTACCCGTACATGTTGGGCCCACAATGGCGATTAATCTGGAAAGTGTTGACACATATTCACCTGATTCGCATACCAAAATTATAGCACACCGTGAAGTCAGCCAAGGGTTTCGCCGGGGCGAAGTGCGTGCACTTCCACGTCATGTAAACCAAGGTTTGCTAGCTCCTGAACAAGGTGGTGTGGTGTTCCTGTCAGTAAGTGAAAAGTGCTGTGGTGAACGGGTACAACGTGGGTTACGCCAAGTAGCTTAACCGCATGGGCAGCCTGTAATGGACCCATTGTAAACCTGTCGCCAATAGGAAGAATAGCTAGTGTTGGACTGTAGAGTTCCCTTATGAGCGCCATGTCACCGAACAAACCCGTATCACCAGATATGTAAATGGTGTACCCATCTTCCATTTTAAGCACGTAACCTGCGGGATCTCCTCCGTAATAGAAAGGAATGTCCTCCCCGCTCGCCATAGTGTAGCTGCTTGAATGTTCCGCATGGGTCATAGTAATATCACAACCTAGCGCATGCACGGTTCCACCAATATTCATGGGTTGAATTGCCGCAGCGCCTAACGACCCAATAAACATTGCCGCTTCGAAGATGGCGAACACCTGAGCTTCAGGATTTGCCTCAATAATAGGCTTGATGTCACCAGCGTGGTCACTGTGCATATGCGTCACAAGAATGCCGTCTATTTTGCCCAATGAGGAGGGTGCTGCATATTCCGGAGGACACGCCGGATTAGTCGTAGTCCACGGATCCAACAGAAACCTCGTGCCACCAGGAGTAGTTATAAGCGCCGTGGAGTGGCCAAGGTAAGTTATTGTTAGACTTGATGAAATACTCAAGACGATTGATCTCCTTGATAGGTGTGACCGAGGATCAAAAAACTAGAACCTCGTAATCAACTTACGCACTTGCGGTAATATTATGCGGCAGAGGAGGCAGAAATATGAACGTTGAGTTAATTGACAGGCTACGGCAAATTACCCTGGTGACGATGGACGTTGATGGAGTGCTTACAGACGGCGGCATAATTTACGGTAGCGATGGGACAGAGCAGAAGCGGTTCTTCGCCGCCGATGGACTAGGGATCGGGTTGCTAGGTGCGAGTTCCATTCGTACCGCGATAATAACCGGAAGGTCATATCCAGGCACCGAGCGTCGCGCTGCCGAACTGGGAATCGACTTTTGTGTGCAGGGAGCGCGTGACAAGGGAGCTGCGATGCTCGAGATTTGCAGCACGCTTAACGTAAATCAAAAATGTGTTTTGCATATTGGAGACGACTGGAACGATATTCCTGCATTTTATCACGCTGGCATCACTGCAGCCCCATCTAACGCAGTGGCGGAAGTAATCCGTTTGGTAGACATTGTAACCAACGCTGCAGGAGGAAATGGCGCAGTACGTGAGATATGCATGATGCTTCTTGCTGCGAGAGAATCAGTGGATGATACGCTGGCAAAATTTCTACAGCGAGTGTCTGCGATTGCACAAACTATACCTGGCTAGTGGACCGTTCCTAATTAGGTACTTGGATTAACAAGGCGCATTAAACGCAGCTTCACGCTTACTGGCTTTCACCGAGCAATTGGACTTCGCGGTTTAAATTTAGGATTCATGGCCGGCTGTGTAACAGATTTGCGTCGATGCATCACCGGCCAGACTGAGTGTTCTGCGTGGACACGACCACATAGGGTTATGCTGCTCCGCTCCGCCACTACTGGCTGGTCTACCACATTTACTAACCAACAAGTACCACCGTCTAACGTCGCTCGTCGGCTTAGCCTAACTGTTGGACAGCGTGTGAAGCAGCCTGTATTAGGATATGACGCACAACTGGAAGCCACTGTTTCATGACAACGCCCACGTCCTCGTGCGATACTGGGCCAGCTGTAAGTCCGGCCGCAAGGTTTGTTACCACTGCAAGTGCGGCGTAGTTCATACCGGCTTCTCTTGCGTAGATTGCTTCTGGGGCACCGGTCATACCAATAATGTCTGCTCCCCAAATTTTGAACATCCTGATCTCTGCCGGAGTTTCAAATCGCGGACCGCGACAACAAAGGTACACTGCAGCGGGAATTACCGATACACTTAGCTCCTCTGCGGATCGATGGATAGCCGCCCGTAGCATGTGGTCGTAAGGCTCGGTAAAATCTGAGTGACTCCATGAGTGGTCGCCAAATAGCGTCACTGGGCTTGTGGTCCCAAAGTCGATGAAGTCATGAGGTGTCACAAGTGTTCCGGGTGCCCAATCCCGGCACAACGAACCCACCGCGTTTGATGCCATGATGTATTGCACATCGAGTTGCTTCAACGCCGTGATATTCGCACGATGATTAATGGAGTGGGGGGCAATGTGATGTGCAGCACCATGCCGTGACAAGAAGAAGAGTTTGGATGGCTCAGTATAGTTATCAGACAGCGATTGGACTATAACATCACCAAATTCCGTACTTACAATGAGCTGTTCAGAATAGATATCAACCGGCAGGCGCTCAAATCCAGTGCCACCGATGATGGCGATATTTTGGGGCATCGATCGGTTTTACTCCTGTCGCGGGTAATCTTTCTTAGCATAACTAACCAAGGCCAATTCTATTGTACTCCATCAACCTACCGCCGGTTGCGCCAGATTTCGTACTGCGTGTTGATCTGTTCATGGCTGGGATTCCTTCGTGATGGCTCAGATACCTCAATCTGAACAGGGCGGAATACCATGCGTTAGCAATAAAGCACAGCCCAATTCATTCACTTTTGGCATTTATGCACGAGACCTAGCGCTTATTGCGTTCGTCGTTGTAGCACTACTGTGGAAGGTTGTGTTTACGCCCAGGTCATTCTATTGGGGCGACTTAATGCTCTATTTTCAACCGATGTACGCCTACGCGGCACGGTTGCTTGGTGAAGGCAGGATTCCGCTATGGAATCCATATGTACTATGTGGTCAGCCATTTATAGGAAATCCCCAGATCGGTCTGTTTTTTCCCGCAGCCCTGCTGTTACCGTTTAGGCATACCTGGCAAATGATGAATGCTGACGATGTGCTGTTCTTGATGATTTCAGGTTTTACCATGTATGGCCTGATTATGGAACTAACTCACAGCCGCATATCAAGTGTCACTGCGGCGACTGTTTGGTGCGGTTGTGGACCCGTGCTAGGCAGAATACAGTTTCCTCCTATGTTTTACGCCATCGCATTGATGCCGGCAGGGGTTTGGGCTGCACATCGGTTTCTCACGCGGCCAACTGTGCTGTCGTGGTGTTGGCTGGTGGTTGCTAATTCGCTAATGATACTTGCTGCCCACCCGCAAGTGGCCTACCTTGAGTTTTCCTTGTTACTGATGTTGCCGCTCAGTTTTGGACTACCGAAACGAAGATTCGCGATGAGGTCGTACTTGGGGATTCTTAGTGCCCTTGTGGCTGGTGTACTGCTTTGTGCAGTGCAGCTTCTTCCTGTTATCGAGCTGGCTTCCCAAAGCAGCCGTCAACTGCTCACTCTGTGGGCGGCCAACCGCTTCCATCTTGAACCGTCGCAACTGTTGAGCTTTCTTGCTCCAAGGTTTTTCGGAACACCCGTACGAGGTGACTACTGGGGATCCGGTAACTTTTGGGAACCAGCCCCGTTTATGGGCTGGTTGCCGCTAGCAGTTCTGGCATACGTTGCCCTTCCGGTTGCACACAAATCCCGTACAGCCAGCCTTCCCACCGCCGTGCGCTTCTGGTTGCTAGCGGTATTGCTGTGCGTGTGGGCTGCCATCGGTGCGCAGGGCGGCTTGTACAACATTCTGTTCTTTACCATGCCGGGGCTAGCTAAATTTCATGATCCGGCAAGGTTTCTCATTCCAGCCGCGCTAGCTGTATCCGTGTTGACGGGCCTTCAATTGGAACCAATGCTTGGCGTGATCCGAAGTCGCAATGCAGCGTTGAGGAACCCGGTCGTACTGCACGGAATCGTGTTCATGTTTACGTTCGGCCCGCTCATGTGGTACGCAGGAGACCTGCTACCTACGGCACCAACCTCCCACCTTGCAATGCCTTCGAATGCCGTTCCTCAAACAGTGCGTGAACAGACTGGTAGGATCTATCTTCCGCTTCATACGTTGTTTGCCGATCAGTTCATAGGTGCTGGTTACCTGGACTATGGCAGCACGACGCGCGCTGATTTGCGCGGCGAACTAACCACGCTGAACCCTAATCTTCAAATGCGGGCTGATATCGTTTCCGCCTCCGGATACGAGCCGGTGCCGCTTGACTCCTATGTAAATATCGAACGCGCAGCAATGTACGCTCTCTTCAACAATGGCACCAACCTGGGATCTCTAATGTCGCTCCTGGGCGTGTCCACCGTGGCCGTACCACGAGCGTATCATCTGGAAAGCCCGGCCCTCCGGCCCTATCACCAGTGGCCCAACGGTGGCAGGAAATCTTTGCGATGGTATCACAATAGCGATTACATGGGTGCCATTTGGATTACAGGAAGCGCACGCAATGTTTCCGGTAACTTGCGAATTGTCGCGGCTTTGGGGGATCCTGAATTTCGGGCACGCAGGGAAGCTCTACTCACCGACGCTCCGGCAGGCTTAGCGGAAAGCGTTTCACAGGGAGGGCCATTGCGGGCGTCGGTAACGGATATTTCTCAGCAGTCAACATCGCTAACCGCGCTTGTCGTAGCAAACCGGCCAGCTCTCGCAGTGATCTCGTTTATGGCATACCCTGGCTGGTATGGTAAACTCGACGGTCAGCCAATATCACTACTCAAGGCTGATGGAGGACTAATTGGCGCCGCGATACCTGCAGGTACACATCGATTGACAGTTTCCTACAGGCCAAAAGTTTTTGTCGTGGCGCTCTATGTTTCGCTCGTTTCTTTATCGCTCATCCTCGCAGTAATGATCGGCATCACGCTAGCCAAGCGTAAGCAGCACAAGGTACCTAAATGAAGCGCACCATCACTACCGTTTGCATCATCGTAGTTTTGGTACTTGCCGTTTGGCTGCGCATACACGACATAAGAAGCGACGCATATCCCCGCTTGTCGTGGTCCAGCGCGTTACTTACCGATGAAGGGTTCTATATGCACAATGCAAGAAACGTTGTGTTATATGGACATGCTCAGGTAGATGGCTTCAACAATATGCTTATCATGCCCTGGTTACATTACCTGCAAGTCGTGGTATTCCGTCGATTTGGAGTAGGTGTGGTTCAGGACAGGTGGATTTCGATAGTGGCCAGCCTGTTGGCTTTGCCGCTCTTCTGGTTCGCCATGTTAAAAGCATATGGCATACGCGCAGCCGCTTTTGGAACGCTCTTCATGGCCCTTGACCACTCTTGGTTGTTGTATAACCGATTGGCGCTCATGGATACTCCTGGGGCGCTTGTTCTGGTAGCGGCCTGGGCCTTTTGGGAATACAGTAGGGGGGAGAACCGGCTCCAACAGATCACAGGACTTTTCCTCTGCGGATTCATACTTGGCTCGGAGTATGGGGTTCGGGGCCTCGGCGCACTTGTTTGGCCGGCTCCGTTCCTCGCCTTAGCAGTAGGCGTTCGACGTGATGAGTGGAAATCCTGGGTACGATCTGCTATTCCGATTGCGGTTGGAATGGCTCTCGCCTTACTTGTGTACGCGGTTGTGTGGTGGCACCCATACCACCAGGAACTCGCACGCGTTGATAAATACTATGTGGGCTATCAGCTGCTTCCGCATAGCTTGAGGCAGTTGGGATTTAATTTTGACAGTGCATGGTTCTATTGGGAGAATGGACTTCTTGGTTACCTGGTAAAGCATGTGCCAGTAATGATCGTTGCAATTGTGGGCTATTGGTATTTACTGCGACCTTTTCGAACTGGCAGTAAGCATCATTTGCACGCCACCACGGTCTTTCTTGCCTGGTGGATTCTCAGCCTTGTAAGTTTCTTTTCACTGGTAAACTATGCTCCAAGCCGTTACTATGTGCTCATGTATCCAGCGCTGTTTGCACTTGCTGCGGTCTCTATTGATCGCATTGCAAAGACGCTCCTCACCACTAAGAGCACCTCGCTGTTCCTCGCCTCGGTGGCGTCGGTTTGGGTTCTCACTAACGTCTATTGGTATCACGATTGGCTTCGTCACATCACATATCGCCAGTGGCGGGCGGATGCGTGGTTGGGGGCGCATCTTCCAGAGGACTCCGTAGTGTTTGGCGATATTGCAAATGGCCTCTGCATGAACAACCGCCTACTTCCCGTAAGCGTTATGAACGGCCTTTGTAATTACCACGATCCGCTCAGCAGATACAGGTCACACCCGGAGTACGTACTGATACTGGACGGCAGATGGAAAGAGCGATGGTGGGTACAACATTATCCTACAGTGGTAACACAAAACAATAGTATTCATACCTTCAACCACGTGCTTCGCAGATCATTTGTGCTAGGGCTCTACAAGGTTCCATTTCTGTCAGCTCCCCGCTTTGTAACGAGTAGGGCTGTATACGGTAACAAAAATCGCAAGTAATGTGCTATTCTTACTCGATATGCTGGTACACGAGTTAATGCGAACTCACCTTGTATCGCTGGGTGAAACCGCAATGTTTTCGGAAGCGGTAGACATACTAGATCTATATCAGCTGCCCTGGGTAGCTGTGACAGATAACGATGGAGCACTCGTAGGAGTGCTACTGGATAGCCTGGTCGTTGAGGCGTCGAAATTGTCTACAGAGGAACTTTCAGCGCTGGGAACCCGAAAGGTGAGTGATCTTATCGTTAGGCTTCCGGTGGTTAAGCCCGAAGATGACGCTATGGTGTTACAGTTGCCTGATGACCTGGAAGCTCGATGGATCCCGGTTGTAGATAATGATCGACACCTTGTTGGAATGCTTGATAGAGTAACAGTGACGCAGGCTGGGTTAGATCTGTTGGCATCCCTTTGACGCTTATAGGCGGCTGGCAAGTACTTCAATGGATGGGTGAAGCGGGGCCGCTGCTGGCGGACGGCGCAGTTGGCACGAACCTCATGTCGGCAGGTGTTGACGCCTGTGATGTAATCGCCGCCAACCTGAAGAACCCAATCTTGGTACGTGCGCTTCATGATGCGTACATCAGCTCTGGCGCTCAGCTTATTACCACTAATACGTTTGGATTGCGATCCGCGGGAAAGTGGGGCGATGCTGCTGAACGTGGACTTGCACTGGCAGAGGCGTCCGCTAATCTAACTAGCCGCAACGTAGGTGTACTGTTTTCGATTATGGCTTCGCACGTTCAACCAGAGCAAGGTAACATAGAGCGTATTCTAGCGGCGCGCGAGGATGATGCGCCACTTATTCTGTTGGAAACCTGTACGGACCTGAGAGTTGTAATGGCGGCTGTTTCAACGTTGAAACGGGTACTGCCGCATGCGCCCCTTGCCATCACATGCCATTTCAAAGATGATTGCACCATGCTGGATGGCACTCACGCTGCCGAAGCTGCCACAGAGCTGGCGCAATTGGGCGTGCAGGCTGTGGGTGTGAACTGCTGTGATTCTCTGCTCGCTGTGATCAATGCAGTAGATCGAATGCACAATGCTACAAATCTTCCTGTTTTTGCGCAACCCAACGCCGGGTTACCAACGTCTGCCAGCAATGGCAGCCTGCAGTGGACCCTGGATCCGGAGGGTTTCGCCGCTGCCGTTGCGCCACTATGGCGATCTGGTGCGACGGTGATTGGAGGGTGTTGCGGAACTCGTTCTGAGCATATCTCAGCCGCAGCAAGGTCGCTACAGTCTCTTATTACTCATTAAGGAGTGCGTGATCATGATGATGCGCCGACAATTTATGTACCCCGCTCTGGTGGTGCTCATGGCCATGGGGCTGGCAACAGGCGGCTGTAAGAGTCCAGCCAACTCAGGTTCTTCTCAATCCTCCGGCAATGACATCATCGTTGGGGAATATGGCTCTTTAACCGGCCCACAGGCGACGTTTGGTAAATCTACCGACAATGCGATACAACTGGCAACTGACGAACTTAACGCAAATGGCGGAATTGATGGCCGAAAGGTGAAGGTCGTAACACAGGATGACATGAGCCAGGCTAGCAACGCCGCACTTGCTGTACAAAATCTCATCGATCAGCAGCATGCCATCGCAATCCTGGGTGAGGTCGCAAGCAGTTGCAGCCAGGCTGGAGGCCGTGTATGTCAATCTAAGGGCATACCTATGATATCGCCTTCCTCAACAAATCCTGCTGTCACCGCGATTGGTGACGACATTTTCCGCGTCTGCTTTATCGATCCATTTCAGGCTGCCGTCGTTGCACGGTTTGCCCACGATTCGCTTGGTGCTACCCGTGTTGCCGTTTTCACTAACACCGATCAGGATTACAGCACCGGTTTTAGTAAGAACTTTATCGAGGCTTTCACGAAAATGGGTGGCACGATTGTTATTCAGAAGAGCTACGGCGGACAAGATACCGATTTCCGTGGCTCCTTGACTGCGATTGCCCAATCCAAACCGCAGGCTATCTTAATCCCCGGTTATTACCAGGACGTAGCGAGTATTGCAAAACAGGCTCGTGCACTGGGTATTACATGCCCACTCTTAGGCGGGGACGGTTGGGACTCCCCGGATCTCGTGAAAATTGGTGGTACTGCGCTGAACGGATGCTATTTCTCAGACCACCTTGCCATTGATGATCCTTCACCGGCGGTCGCAAAATTTGTAGCTTCCTACAAAGCAAAATACGGACAGACACCAGATTCGCTTGCTGCACTAGGTTATGACTCCGCTAACCTCCTATTTGCAGCCATGAAATCTGCAAAGTCATTAAGTTCATCGGATATTCGAGATGCAGTGGCAGCGACCAAGAACTTCCCAGGAATTACGGGCAATATCACAATTAACGCTCAGCGTAACGCCGATAAACCGGCAGTTATCATCAAGATAGTCAATGGACAGTTCACCAAGTACATGGCAATCTCAAACCCTGATGTTCCTCTTCAGCAAAAGGGATCATGATCGTTCTGTGAGGTAACAGTTATTGAATGCACTTCAGATACTCCTGCAGCAGACAGTTAACGGGGTACAGATAGGCAGCGTATACGCACTAATTGCCGTTGGTTACACTATGGTGTACGGTGTGCTGAAGTTTATCAACTTTGCGCATGGCGATGTATACATGGTGGGCGCGTATACGGGCTTTTTTACCGTGACTGCTATTTTTGCCAGCAAAGCGCCTGCCATTCAGGGTGTTTCGGCGCTTGTGCTGGCCATGGTAGCGTGCAGTATGCTGGGCCTCTTTATTGAGCGCCTGGCATATCGACCGCTACGAAATGGCATTCAGCCTTCGGACGCACCGGCATGGTCACTGTTTTGGTCGCTCTACATCACTCTTTTCCTGGGAGGTTGGCTGGTCAACCGCTCGGTGCTACCGCCATTACTTGTTTATTGTGTCACTTTCGCAGGTTCTTCGGTGGTGATGTACCTGCTTATGCGTAGGCTGTTTGCCTCACTATCAAAGAAACTGCGGCCCAGCAGCGACCGCCTTACGGCACTAATTACGGCAATTGGCGTATCGTTGCTCCTTGAAAATCAGGGTGCGGCTTCCTTTGGGGTCACACCCAGGGCTGCCCAGATTAAGGGCGTTAATGGCGGAAAAGACATAACCCTGCCGACTCTGTTTTCGCAGCATATCAAACTGAGCGTTGGGGTTGGGCAAATTGTTGTGCTGGTGGCAGCGCTTCTCCTTACTGCCGTGCTGGTGTATACCGTGAGGTTCACCTCGGTTGGTAGGTCTATTCGCGCGGTCTCGCTAGATCGTGATGCAGCAGCCCTCATGGGGATACCCACGGATACGGTTATTGCGGTAACGTTCCTCATTGGTTCTGCACTAGCCGGCGCTGCCGGCATGCTTAACCATATGCTCACGGGAATCCCATTTGACTCCAACATCGGTATTGCGTTGGGCTTAAAGGCATTCGTTGCTGCCGTACTGGGTGGAATTGGCTCTATAGAGGGTGCTGTTCTGGGTGCTCTTCTTATGGGGGTTGCGGAGACGTTCACCAGCGGATCCGCCTTTTCACCTTTCAAGGATGCAGTTGCTTTTGTTATATTAATAGTGGTACTTCTGTTCAAACCGAGTGGTTTGATGGGCCGCTACGCTCCGGAGAAAGTGTAAGTTGACTTCCAACAATAACACTCCTGCGGCTCATTACCAGGGATTACCGGCTGGCTACTTTCAGAAGAGAATAGCCTTTGCAGTTTTTGCCGTTATTCTGGTGCTTTTAAGCTCTGCCGCGGAACAGCGCCTAAACGACTACGCCGTAAACATAATCCGATTGTGTGGCATCTCCGTCCTTATGGCAGTTAGCCTGAACATTGTCAACGGATTAACGGGTCAGTTTTCAATTGGCCATGCCGGGTTCATGGCCGTTGGTGCCTATGTGGGTGCCAGCGTTACTTACCTGGCGGAAATGCGGTTTACACATCAGCACACACCTGGCCTTGCCTGGATGCTAGGCGCAATGGTGGTAGGAGGTTTGTCTGCAGCACTGTTTGGGCTGTTAGTAGGGGTGCCCAGTTTACGACTACAAGGCGATTACCTCGCCATTGTAACACTAGGCTTTGGTGAGATAATACGGGTCGTGCTTACAAACTGCTCAAGTATAAGCCCCAAGCTCGCTTATCTGGGTGGAGCATCGGGCTTCACGGGAGCTTCCGGGGCCTATACCGTTCCTCACCTAACCAGTTTTGGGCTCCTTGCAGCAACCGTTCTAATCTTGCTTGTTTTTTCGCGCAACCTTAAGTCCAGCATCTATGGGCTTGCATTCATGGCCATTCGTGAGGACGAAATTGCAGCCGCTGCAATGGGCATCAATACAACAAAGTCTAAGGTTACGGCGTTTGTTTTGAGTGCGTTCTGGGCAGGCGTTGCAGGCGTTCTTTTCGCTCACGCTGTCTATTTTGTGCCATTGTCGTTTAGTTTCATCGCTTCAATGAACTACGTCATTATGGTAGTGTTAGGAGGATCTGGCAGCATCACTGGAACTGCGCTTGCCGCCGTTATCCTTACCGCGCTTCCAGAGATGCTCAAGCCCCTTCAACAGCAAGCGGGGCTTGCAGACCCATACAGGCAGGTAATCTTTGCGCTGCTGCTCGTGGTCATGATGCTCCTTCGGCCGGAGGGCGTTTTCGGCCGCGGCGAACTCTCGTTGCACAGGATTACCCGATTTCTTACGCGTCGTGGCAAAGGCGGTTCAACGGGAGCCACTCCCACAGCGAACAGCGCTCCCACCGCAGCCGTTAGGGCTATTGTCACCCCTACTTCCGGGCCCTCCATTTTAAGCGTTGAAAATATCACAAGACGATTTGGCGGACTAGTAGCGGTTGGAAATGTAAACATCGAGGTAAAGCAGGGTGGTCTCACTGGGTTGATCGGCCCAAATGGTGCGGGTAAAACTACAGTATTCAATCTACTCACCGGCGTCTACGCACCAAGTGAAGGTACAATCTCCTACGACGGGGGGCTTCTGGCTGGATCGGTCGACGCCACGTTCACATATAGGGCATTCTGGCTTTTTGTAGATGGTTTGGTAGCTCTTGCAGCGGGTCTCATTGTCGGGAGAATTGTGGCAACATCCATCGTGCCTTACGCAACGAACGCTAGTGCGCACGCGCTCATTCACACCGTTGAATATGGAATCGCGTTTCTATCAACCGCTGCCGCCGTCATTATGTCATTTCGCGCCCGAGCAATGCGCCCGCCGAAGCGACCACACCAGTTCGCTGCTCGCGGTGTAAGCCGAACCTTTCAGAATATCCGATTGTTCGGTCGACTTACAGT
>JAJZFK010000502.1 GCA_021805405.1 bacterium | reverse complement strand
ATTTACGTCATTGGCACCAAAGACTTTTTCCCGCAGCCTGTCCATCGGCTTCTGAAATGCGACCGGACCTAAAGGGTCACCATCGTACGTCCAGGTGGTAAGCGACCGAACCATGAGGGCCAATCCTCGAGGAAATGATCCCGTGTTGTTCTCACGCATCTGAAACTCGAGTGTATTAAATGCCGCTTCCACCGCACTTTCGGGCACGCCTTCGTCTGCGATCTTCTCAAGAGTTGAGAGAATGAGCTTCTCAACGGCTTCTGTATTCTCAGCAGCGACGCCCTTCATTCCCACACTAAACGTCATCTGCCGCATCACTGCCGATAGGCCCGACGGGGTAAGGTCATCGCCCAACCCTGAGTCCAGAAGGGCCTTACGTAGGGGAGAAACGGGTGTTCCCAGGAGCACCTCTTCCAGGAGATTAAGACTGTAGTTGGCATCGATATCGCTGGATTGTGGCAGTAACCAGTTCAACGATACCTGCGCCTGCGAATCGGTCTCCTGCCCTGCAGGGTAACTGCCTGTGACCTTATGTGGCACCGCTAACGTTGGCTGTAGATCGACAAGCGCAGGGCGCTCAATCCTCTCAAACTCGTTGAAGTAGCTGTCAAGGCGTTCAAGCCGAGCCTCCTCGGGGTCATCGCCGTAGACCACTGTCATACTGTTTGAAGGGTGATAGTGTGTGCGATGAAACTCAACAAAGGCTTCGTAGGTTAGATCGGGAATGGCTGCGGGATTGCCACCTGAATCGTGTCGGTACCCGTTGTTGGGAAACAGCGCTTCTCTCACCAGGTTGTCCAGGTTATCGTCTGGCGAAGCGTATGCGCCTTTCATCTCGTTGAACACGACCCCGCGGTACACCAACTTGCCATTTTGGGGGTCGATCTCGAGGTGCCATCCCTCCTGCTGAAAGATTTCGTGCTGCAACCGGGGATAAAACACGGTGTCCAGGTATACATCCATAAGATTGTAGAAGTCCTGCAGGTTCTGGCTGGCAATGGGGTAGCAGGTTCTGTCGGGATAGGTGAAAGCGTTGAGAAACGTTTGAAGTGAGCCTCGTAGCAGATCGACAAACGGCTCTTTAAGTGGATATTTGCGTGAACCACACAGCACCGAGTGCTCGAGGATGTGTGCTACACCTGTTGAATTGGATACTGGAGTGCGAAATGAGATGCCAAAGCACTTGTTTTCGTCACCGTTTACAAGGGACAAGACCTCCGCTCCTGTCTTCTCGTGCACATAAAAATGGCCCACAGTGTCAATTTCGGGAAGTTCTTCCGTGCGAACAAGCCGAAATCCGTGAGAAAGAGTCATGTTGTTCTCGCAGTCTGTAGTTTTTGCTCACAATATTATACGCAATGAGCCTTGAAGTATGTGCGCGACAATAATGACACCTTCATATTGCCAGGCATTTGCGAATTCTAACAATCTATTGTGCGCTCAAGCAAAATTCGTGAATGACGTTTTAACAATTTGTTGGTGTTTCTCGTGAAAATCGCGATATTCGCGTTGACAAAAGACCAGTGCTGTGTTATCATAAGTTTGTTGCTCAAGTATTTGTGCAAATACGTGGAGCAACGGTAATCAAAATGAGACGACACAACAATGCATCTAACCGATCTACGTTAAGCGCAGTGGCCCAAAAGGCCGGCGTGTCGGTGAGTACTGCTTCCCTGGTGCTCACAGGGAAGGCCCGTGAACGGCGAATTTCGGAAGATGTCCATGCGCGAGTAGAAGCGGCAGCCCGAGAACTAGACTACTCACCAAACCTGCTTGTGCGATCCATGCAGGGCGGCTCTACCAATGTTATTGCCTTCTTCAATACATTTAGGTACAGGCAGAGTGACGATCTATATATGGATCGCCTCTCGACGGCAATTGAGAACGCTGCAGGTAAGCGGGGATACGATATCCTCGTGCACTGCAACTTCAATCGGGGTCCGGAGGAAACGTACCGGGCCATCAATGGTGGCCGTGCAGATGGACTCTTAATGTTCGCACCCTTGCATGACGACCCGCTTGTGCCCCTTTTAGAGGGTTCACGGCTCCCGATCGTGCTCGTCAACGGTAGGCGCAACAGTCTGAACCTTTCCACTGTGAAGGACGATATGAACCTGGGAATGGCTATAGTTGCGCGCAAACTGGTAGAAGCTGGCCACCGGCGGATCGGAATTCTGTGTGATGCCAGCGGCGAAAGCCGTGACGCTGAAGGTCGGTCCACCCTGCTTCGGCGGCTTCTTGCAGATTCCGGAATAGAGGTGCCAGATACCCTCTGCCTGCCCGTGAGGGATCACGACAGGGCGACTACTGCAGCTGCAGTTGACCAGATGCTTGCGAATGGTCAACCTCCAACTGCAATATTCTGCTGGCACGATCTTGTAGGTTACCAGGCGCTAGAGTACTGCGAGCACGCAGGTATCTCTGTGCCAGACCGGCTAGCAGTAATGGGGTATGACGGCATGCATTGGCCGTTTGATACGCGTCACAGGCTAGCTTCCGTAAAGGTTGACCTTGATGACCTTGCAAATGCATCTGTAGATCTTCTGGATGAGTTAATCCGGAACCCTGATCAGGGGATTTGCCACCGATTGATACCGGTGGAATACTACCCTGGAACTACGCTCAATGTGTGATACATACGATACCGCGAGAGTGCGGCAACCGCACTCGCAGGAGAGAACAATAATGAGAGCTTCTGGCCGAACTGGCTCCGAAACCAATGGCTTTACTCTAATTGAGTTGTTGGTAGTAATCGCAATTATCGCTATACTTGCCGCAATTCTTTTCCCTGTCTTTGCCCAGGCACGTGAAAAGGCGCGCGCCATTACTTGTATTTCTAACGAGAACCAGATTATGCTGGGCGAGCTTATGTATACCCAGGATTACGATGAGATGCACAGCTGGACCTGGGGATGGGCACCAAGCTGGATGCCCTGGCATCAGCAGATTAATCCATACATTAAGGACAAGCAGCTGTGGAAATGCCCCGACGACGTTTGGGGCCGCGGGCAGGATGGCGCAAATAACAAAATCGCCGCGACGCCAGTTTCATATTCCCAGAACTTTTGCTGGCCACCCGACGGCGGTTGGGGTCCTAGTTCGCTTACAGGCGAGATGAGCCCTGCGGCATCGTCCGACTCTTCCATTACCAATCCTGCGTCAACGATTTTCGTTGCAGAGCGACCTAACTGGTACCACCAGTGGAGTGAGGGTTGGGCGACAGAGGTGTTCTGGAACTACGCAGAGTTCAATATGAAGGGCGGCAGTGCAACCGAGCACTCAAATGGCGCC
>JAJZFK010000196.1 GCA_021805405.1 bacterium | reverse complement strand
CCGATCTATACCGATCTGGCAGACATGAACGATGAATTACTTCTTTCGCTCATTCGGCCGACTGCCACCAATTCACACACTGCTGCAGTTTGCTGGAACGATGCCGTTGCCTATGAGCTTCTCGCGAAGTGCGTGCATCTTGGCATCAATGTGCCAGGGGAATTAAGTATCATGGGTTTTGACGGCCTCGGCACACAGATAGACAGCGTAATGCAGCTTACATCTATCCGAGCGCCCTGGGCACAGGTTGCGCGAACAGCAGTGGCACTACTCTCCGCGCAAATAGGCGGGGAAACCGTGCCCATTGAGACAGTGTTGCCCGTGGATTTGCTTGTGGGCACCACCACATGATGGTTGTTTTGGAGTTTATCTTAAACCGGGGGTACAAATATGCAGCGGCGCAATGCCTTTACACTTATCGAGCTACTTGTCGTCATAGCTATCATTGCCATTCTGGCAGCAATTCTCTTCCCAGTATTCGCTCAGGCACGTGAGAAAGCCCGTGCGATCTCTTGCCTTTCAAATATGAACCAACTCGGTCTCTCCATGCAGATGTACGTTCAGGATTACGATGAGACCTTCCCCTACTGGAGCTGGTGGAACAGCTACAGTGGTGGTCATGGCCCTTCACCTAACAACGTGACTTCATTCTGGTCTAACGCGATTTACCCCTACGTAAAGAGCGCCGGGGTCTATAACTGCCCAGATAATAACGACCATTCCACGCTCGCTCAAACAGGCTTCTTCGGCTGGATTACTGGTAACCTGGTTACTGCAGGAGTACCGCAGGCTCTTGTCAATGCGCCTCTAGGCATCATCGGTAACCAAACCATACTTGAAAGCGACTGGATAAACGGATCCGGCACCACCGACTCTGCGCTTACCAACCCAGCACAAACATTCTTGCTGGCAGATGGCACGCCGACCGCAGAGTCAGGCTTCTTCCCTCAATCCGACGAGCCCGATCCCACCAACGCAAATGACCCACGGCATAAAACTATTATCGCGCGTGTTGCATGGGCGAACTGCTATTACAACGGTGCGGCTAACATGTGCGGAGGTAGCCAAGACGACATTGGCAATTTCGGCCCATACACAGCGGCTCAGTTAGCACAATTCCAGACTCAAGCCCGGCACTCAGGTGGTGAGAACATTGATTTCGCAGATGGTCACTCCAAGTGGTCACGCGATACCCAAATTACAGTCGACCTGCTTTGGGGTACACAAGCTAACTAGTTGGTTGCTGAATACCGGCACACTTTACCGATAATGGTAAAGTGTGCCGAGTTCTTGTAATCTGTTCGCTTTCATGGAGGAAATGCAATATGAAACAGCCGATACCAACCCCTGCCATCGTTGCAGTAGTCGTCGTTGTAGTCTTGATCCTTGCCTATTTTGGCTTTAAGTCGTTCAATTCGGTTCCTGGCCCATCCGGCCAGACGCAAGCAACGCTTGACCACTACAAAAGCATGGGCAAGCAGCCAAGCGGCATGATGGGTGGAGCACCCGGCGCTGCTGGGGCAGGAGCCCAAAAGCCGGGTCAGTAGTGCTTCGAAGGTTAATAATTAAGTGCAGTTCGTTGCTTTCATTGTATCGGGCTGCACTTTTCTAGTCAAGTACCGCTTGCGCATCGTTCGCTACCTGAATGTCAAACACAATCAATCGCCGACAGTTTATCAAATATGCCGCCGCGTCTGCCGTGGTTGCCGAGTACGGTTGTTCTCAACGAAACAGGCAACTGGTACTACCGACCCCGTCAGCACACGTTCAACTAACGGATATCACCCACAAATCTGGCATACGGTTTGAAGCAGTCAATGGACATTCCTCGCACCGCTACTTCATTGAGACGATGGGGTCCGGCTGCGCATTTATCGATTACGACTCTGATGGTTGGCAGGATATCCTCCTGCTTAGCGGACACGCTCTGCCAGGCTCATTCTCCAACAAGTTCTCGCCTTCCCTCTGCCTCTTTCACAACAATAGAGATGGAACGTTTACCGATGTAACGATCGCTATGGGGCTAGCCAATTCGCACTTTTTTGCCTACGGTGTAGCGGTTGGAGATTTTGATAACGACGGATATCCCGACATCTATGTCTCTTGTGCGCTTGGCCCGGGCCGACTGTTTCAGAACAATAAGGGCAAGGGGTTCAAGGATGTAACCGTGGAGGCAGGTATCACTGATGACGGGGGCCAATGGGGTACCAGTTGCTGCTGGCTGGACTTTAATAACGATGGTCACCTGGACCTTTTCATCTGCAACTACGTAAAATATCGCTCACTTAAGGACGATATGCCCTGTAAACTCGGTAATGGTATTAATACATATTGCGTGCCAAACGCTTTTCCACCATCACATTGCGTGCTTTACAAGAACAACGGCGACGGAACCTTCACCGATGTGTCGGTAACCTCGGGTATAGCGTCTGCGATGGCGAAGGGACTGGGTGTTATTGTATGGGATTATGATAACGATGGCCTGCCCGATCTATTCGTCGCATGTGATACAGTGCCCAGCCTCGTGTTTCATAATAACGGTAACGGTACCTTTGAAGAAGTGGGACTGCAAAGCGGATTTGCAACCGATGCCACTGGCGGGCCACACTCCGGCATGGGGATAGATGTAACCACCATTGGTGCGGCGGCATATATTGTTCTAGGAAACTACACCACTGCAGAAACCTGCATGTACCACGAGGTAGCACCTGGCCTCTTTCAGGACGAAGGTGGCAGTGACGGTATAGGGCCACCAAGCCACAACAATGTCGGGTTTGGTGCGTTTTTTGCCGACTTCGGTAATCGGGGGATCAGAGATGTGCTGGTGGTAAACGGACATGTGCAAGACAATGTACACACCTATCATCCCGACCAGCACTACCGCGAGCTTCCGCTATTGTACAGCGGTGACGGCAAGGGCCGATTTACTGTGCAACCGCCGGTTGGCCCGCTGAGCGTCCCTATCGTAGCCCGCGGTGCTGCTAAATCTAACCTGTTTAATGATGGCAGGCTGGTCACGCTTGTGAGTACCAACGGCGGCCCGGCATACCTGTGGCAAAGCAGTGGCGAACTCGGCAACTGGCTTGGAGTACAACTCATAGGCACCAAAAGTAACCGCAGCGGTATAGGCGCGAAAGTCACCATAACCTTGGCCGACGGCTCCTCACAACTAGACACCTGCCGTAGTGGCTCAAGCTACCTTTCTGCTTCCGACCTACGTCTTCATTTTGGACTTGGCGAAAGTAACTCCCCCGTTACAATTGCGCTACATTGGCCATCGGGGCTTTATGAGACG
>JAJZFK010000229.1 GCA_021805405.1 bacterium | reverse complement strand
GCGTTCGACCTGGTGCGGTGGGCAATTGCACGTCGGCCCGACCGTCTGGTGGAGTGCGCGGCGCGCGCGAAGCGCCTGCTTGAGCGTACCTTGTACGGCACACCGTGGGAGGCGGATCAGGAGAGCGTGCAACCGTGACTGGGGAGGTAAAGCACGTTGTCGAGAGGGCAGCAGCCGCATTCCCGATACCTTCACATGGCACCAGGTGGCAATACCTCAAGAGGTATTAAGAGGCATGACAGAACAACCGCACATGCTGACCATGCTTTCAGAACCTCACCTGCCAACCTGGGCATTATCCCATGCAATTGCACAGGCGGGGCAATTAGCTCGTTTGGAATCTCTACCAAATTCCGCTCGCCAGGCGAGGTCGCATGGCGAAGAAAGTACTGTTGGCGCTCGTATTCCCGAAGAGCCTACAACAGTACCTGCTACTGCAACATCTCAACCATGCCGATCGGCTTGACACGGCTCGTGTAGGTGTGGATGCCTCTGCGTTCAGCAGGAGAGGCATCTACGGGTACTAACCTACGACCTGGGTTTGATGGCAGGTTCTCTAATTTGAGCTTTTATAATTATCTGCGACGCGAATCACCGCATAAAAGGCAGGTTTGGGCTGGTCATTGGTATCAAACAGGAGTGGTTTGCCAGCTGCCCGCCACGAGACGCCATCATTGACATCCCAGAAGGTGACGAGTTTTACTAATTTATGCTTCATAAACACTTTAAAGAGATTGGTATACTGGTTGGCCAGAAGCTGGTTGGCATTATCCACAAGGCCACCCTTCGTGGTACTTGAATTATTTGCAACGTCTGCTCCGGCATTGCGCTGACCGGCCACAGCACCATTTACATCGAGTTCAGTAATATGGATGGGCAAGCCAAGAGTTTCCAGGTCCGTCAATTCCTGGTCCTCTTGCGCATAACTTGGATAGGAAACGCTAACATGAGTTTGTGTGCCAATTGCCATGATCGGGACTTTCTCAGCCAGAAGGTGCTTGACGAGTAGCATAAACTTATGGCGTTTTTCCGGATTTTCCAGGCCGTAGTCATTAAGGCGAAGTATCGCTCCGGGGTCTGCCTTGTGAGCATATTCAAAGGCTTTTGCGACGAAGTCTGGCCCGATAATCTGCCGCCAAAACGAGTTGCGCAGTATGTTTGGCCCGCCGTCCGAAACGCATTCATTCACGACATCCCATATCTTTATTTTGCCTTTGTAACGGCCTACCACGGTATCGATATGGTCGCGCATTCGCTTAAGTAACTGGTCACGTGTGGCAAACGGGCCAGCGAAACTATGATAGCGGCCAAAAGCGATCGGGGCAGGTGGAGGCTCATTTACGTGGTTCAGGGTGATGTCTGTACCGGCAGCAGTAGCACTCGCAACCTTATCGGGTCCAGCGAAAACCCAATTGGGTGTTTGCCCGTGCCAAACTAGCGTGTGCCCCACAATTAGCATGTGGTTTTTGAGACCGAACTCCACGTAGGCATCTGCCGGACCAAAGTTATACCCATTCGCACCTTCCCGCGGCTGAATAGATGCCCACTTCAGGTCGTTTTCCGGAGATATCTGGTTGAACTGCTGTTTAACCAAAGCAATATCTTTATCCACTAACGCCTGCGACCTGTTGAAATAGGGTATTGCCTTGCCCGTAGCAATCGATGTGTTTATGGCCACGCCCACATAAAAATGGCCCTTGAAGGCATTCTTAAGCGAGGGGATGGTGCCGGTTTGTGCTGAAGATGTTGCAGAAAGCAGGATCAGCGCCAACGGCATCGTTTGCAATGTGCGGCTTATGAGAGCAGTTTTCATATAGTTAACGTTTCGACGACCTTTCTGGAATTGGTTGGCGGTGTTCATTAGGCACGGAACCGTCGCTCATCGGGCGGGGAACACATAGATGTTCACACTGAATCGTGGAAGTGTGATTAGTCCGCTTAAGGAATTTACTGCATCGCTGGTGATTTTTGCATCTTTACCATTGGGATTTGCAGATGCTAATCGCCAAAGCATACCTTTGTGAGCCAGCCTGGCTCCAGATACCGTGAGATTGATCGACTGCTCCACGTTTGTGGGATTGAGAACTGCGATTGTCATTGTATGGTGATCGCCTGTCCATGCACCCGCAACGTCTAGCGGGAATGTGGCGCTGCCAGCATTCACTACTGGCTGCTCGCCGCCAGGGGGATCAGTGGGTTTTGGTTGCGGAGAGTTGCCAGTAACCTCTACCGGAATCGTTCCGAAGTGGTCTCGGTATAACTTAAAGACGAGTCCGTTGCTGTTAAGTTTGTCTCCAGTTGGTGTCTGTTTCAGTAGAGACGTCGCAAAGGTGTAGGCAGCCATTTTAATGATGTTACTGTGCCGGAACATCTCCTGAAACACCCAGGCGTAAGCAGGATAGACAGGGTACCGGTTATTGCCGGTATATGCCCACTCGTCAATGCTGAGCGGCTTAGGATGAGTAACGAGTTGAGGGAACAGTTTTTCGTACTGTTTGTACTCCTCATATTTGATTCGTATGTGATTGGCAGGACGACGCATCCAGTCTGTGATCGGTTCGTTGGGATCGTTAGGAACCTGACGTCCTTTCGCGAGGTCAAGGTGAGTATTACCGTAGTTGTAATAATGCTCGCTGATCATATCGAAATAGTTGAAGCACTTTGCGAGCAGCATACCGTCCCAGTCCTCAGGTGAGAGGTATTTCGGCACAAGATCTGGCCCCAGTGACAAGGACTCTCTGGAGCCTGTCATTGTATCCGGCATGGCACCGCTGGCAATTAAAACAATTCCAGGATCGACTTTCCTCATGGCCATAGCAAACTGATTCTGCTTGTACATATATTGGTAGGGTTTCATTGCCCCAAATTGGTAACTAATTCCCCACATCTCGTTGCCGATTCCCCAGAATCGCACGTCATATGGCTGGGGATTACCATTCTGCGCCCGCCACCTTCCCATTGGGGTATTCACGGAACCGTTGGTATATTCAACTTCCTGAGCGGCAGACCAGGCATCACCAAGCCCTGCATTCACAGTGATGTAAGGCTTAACGTGAATGAGTTTACAGAACTTCATAAACTCATCTAGTCCAATATCGTTTGGTTGCACGGCATTCCAAACCGGATCCCATGTTGGGGGCCGTCTGTCCTGGTCTCCTACGGTGTTACGCCAATCATATGCGGATACGAAGTTGCCTCCTGGGAACCGATAGACCCCGGAATGGAGGCTTTTAAGGACTGCAATTGCATCGGGCCGAAATCCATAGAGATTGTCGGAAGGCATGAGAGATACAGCG
>JAJZFK010000288.1 GCA_021805405.1 bacterium | reverse complement strand
GAATGTGACTGACGCCCAAACAGTCCAGCCCGCCTCGAGAAGGTGCGTGAAAGATGCTCCATGTTCATGAGCGCGATGTTGGTATCGGGCAATTGGGTCCCCACGTCTCGAGTAAGATAGAATTGAGTTTACCATGTAAACGGCGATGCACCGGTACGTAGTCAACCATAGAAATAGACGAGCGATGCAGTCAAATTCAGCCCCCACGCGTCTCCGTGAACTGCTCTTACCAGATCTGAGGGGTGCTACCCTGGTGCGCCCATCTTAGTACCTCTGGCGCGGCAAGTTCCTCTGCACGGCCTTTGTATCTTGCGAATGCTTCCTGCGTGAAAAAATCGGTCCAATAGCCGCTCTTCCCGCTATGGAAGAACCTGTGGGAGTCTTTCCACACACCCAATTCGGCGTCTGGGGCAATACGAGGTGCGTTTTCACGCATGTTATCGAACTTTGCCGCATCTACCAACGAGGGCCAGGTGCGCTCTGGAACATCAATCTGCAGAGCCGCTGCCAGCCGCCGCATTTCGCCCTCAAGGCCGGCTTTCATCGCAGCATAGTGCATTACAAATATGTTGCTGCGAACTTGCTCGTTGAGGGCAAGGCAATAGTGGTGCAGTGTTCCTTTTAGCGTGGAGACCCGTTCGGTAACGGCATCGTCTTCATACACCCATTTCCAAAATCGCTGTTCAAGAGTATCAGGCGGTTCTGCATTACCCTCGTTCACACTCTCTTCGCGATTACCCTGTTCAGGCGCTTCACCATTTACGCGCGCCAGCATCGTATTAAACGCATCGTGGTTCATGTTCTCGATATGGTTGGCAAGCGATATTATTGCATCGCGCGGATCTCGACCAACGCACACATATGTTGCCTCGGGTACTATGGGTAGTCCGTCTAAGGGAGTGTGTGTTTTGATAAACCTACGATGACTTTGAGCAGCGAGAAGGTCGTAGACCTCCTGTTGGGTTCGCAGGTTCATATCAAGCCAAGGGGAGTATGAAGAGAGGGGACGGTCAAACTTTGGTGTTTGAAAGATAAGCAGGGCGCATATCATCTGGGTCCATGTGGTACCACACTTTGCGGGAGTACAGATAACGATGTCACCCTTACGAAACTCGAATTCATCCCATCTAGCGCTATCAAAAAGTGGGCTAACATATCTCGGACGCTGGATGGTCATCGGTTCCTCCTCGCACTGGCACGTATATTAATTAGGTGTCTAATTAGAGAGGGCCAACTATAATTCCTTCAATAACAGTTACTTCTATTTTGCGGTGAGTAAACAGCAAGGTCGATGGGCAGCATAATGTGGCCTGTCACCAGGATGGTTGCTGCAGATCACGGCTAAAGCGAACTCACATTCCTAGCCGTGGCAACTACAATAATACGTATTAATATATTTGGTGACATTAAACACGCAACCTGGAGGGGATAGTGGGTAGGCCCACATGTAGACTTTTGCCCTTGCCTAATGTGCCACAATAGTATCATGTCACCATTACCTATAGGATTACAGGATACATGACCACCCCTTCGGACGAGATGAATCACGATTACCGATCAACATTAAATCTACCGTTGAGCGACAAGGATGCCAATGCCTTTCCGCAGCGCGGCAGCCTCCCTACGCGAGAGCCTATTTGGCAGCAGCGCTGGGCAGAAATGGACGTCTACCGCCGATCTCTTGGCCGTAAGTCATCCCTGGGAACGTGGGTCCTCCATGACGGCCCACCCTATTCTAATGGAAACATCCACCTTGGCCACGCATTAAATAAGACGGCCAAGGATATTGCCATTCGCTACCACTCGATGCTTGGTTACGATGCGCCTTACGTGCCCGGGTTTGATAACCACGGCATGCCAATTGAGAACGCTGTAGCACGCGAGTTTCGTGAAGCAAAACGGTCGCCAGAACGGGTGGATCTCCGCAAGGCGTGCCGCGAATATGCCGCCAAATGGGTTGCAGTGCAATCGGAACAGTTTAAGCGACTGGGGATACGGGGCGACTGGGACCATCCTTACCTAACGATGAGCAGCCTGCTGGAATCGCGCATAGTGGAGGTTTTCGGTGAATTATCGGAGGGTGGTTTCATCTATCGCGGGCTCAAACCTGTGCTGTGGTGTGGAGTATGTGAGACTGCGCTAGCCGATGCCGAAGTTGAGTACGAACAGCACACGTCGAACTCGATTTATGTAAGGTTTCCACTACACCTTGATGAAAAGGGCATCTTCTCGGGCTCAGTCCCTGCGTACGCCATCATATGGACCACGACACCGTGGACGATACCTGCAAATCTCGCTCTCGCTGTTCACCCAGATGCAGATTATCAGGTCGTTCGCTGCCTTCACAACGATGAGGAAGCAGATTACCTTCTGGCAGCTCCGCTGCGGGAGTCCGTTTTGGCAGCGGCGCAACTTACAGAAATACAGGTAATGCGTACCGTTCGTGGGGCTGATCTGCAGGGTACGGTGTTTAATCACCCGCTATTTCATCGCACGTCACCCTTGCTGCCCGCTCCCTATGTTACGATGGATGCCGGAACCGGCATCGTTCACACCGCACCGGGCCACGGCAAGGAAGACTTCGATACTGGTATGCGCTTCGGGTTGGAAGTACTCAACCCCGTTGGCCCCGACGGCCGATACACCGCACAGGCAGGTTCGTACGAGGGTACTCAATTTGAGGGATTGCGGGTAATACCGGAGCCTGAGAAACCAAACCGTGACTCCGCGGCCAACAGCGTGATGCTGAAAGCGCTACGCGCAAGCGGACATCTGCTAGCGGCCGATAGATTTGAGCACTCTTATCCGCACTGCTGGCGGTGTCACAGCCCACTTATCTTCCGTGCGACCATACAGTGGTTCATGAATATAGACCACGAAGGCTTTCGCGAAAGAGCGATTTCTGCCATCCAGGCAGTAACCTGGCACCCCCGTGAGGCAATCAACCGGATTTCGAGTATGGTAAGTGGCCGGCCGGACTGGTGCATCAGTCGGCAGCGCAGCTGGGGAGTTGGCATACCTGCATTTTATTGCCAGGCATGTGGTGAGGCCATTGTTACTGCTGAGTCTGTGGCTTCCATAGCCTCTCTAACCCGCCGCGAAACTGGAGATGCCTGGTATGTAAAGTCACCAGCGGAGATATTACCAAACGGTTTCACGTGTCCACACTGCTCGGCAGGCGTTGACCAGTTGCGCAAGGAAACCGATGTACTGGACGTCTGGTTCGACTCGGGATCCACAAACCGTGCCGTGCTGGAGGGTGACGAGTGGCCCGAGTTGCACTGGCCGGCAGATGTCT
>JAJZFK010000275.1 GCA_021805405.1 bacterium | reverse complement strand
AGGCAATAAATGCAGCGCGCGAAGGCCGCGACGTCGTTACTGTTACCTCAACGGCAAGTGGTAAAACACTCTGTTACAACCTTCCGGTTCTCGACATTATTCTCTCCGAGCCGCAGTCACGGGCACTCTACCTCTTTCCAACACGTGCCCTCGCACAGGACCAGACCGGCAAACTCAACGATTTTGATCTTTTTCCAAAAGTAAAGCACGCTGCCTACGATGGTGATACTCCTCAGGCTGAGCGCCGTGCAATAAGAAAACTCGCACAGGTCGTACTCACAAACCCAGACATGCTCCATTTGGGAATTCTTCCTTATCATCAGACGTGGGGCATGTTTTTTGCGAACCTTAAATTTGTAGTTCTGGACGAAGTTCACACCTATCGTGGAGTGTTTGGAGCCCACGTTGCACAGGTTTTGCGAAGGCTGCGGCGCATCTGTACGATCTATGGAAGTGATCCTAAATTCCTCTGTTGCTCCGCAACAATTGCGAATCCTGAAAGCCTTATCGCCCAGCTAACAGGTGTGGGCGTTCCCCATCTAGTCAACTCAAACGGTAGCCCTTCTGGCAGGCGGACGTTTATGTTCTGGAACCCTCCCCGGCTAGAATCGCACGAAACCCAGCGGCGCAGTGCAAATTCCGAGGCGTCACAGCTTCTCGCAGTTCTTACCGCGAACGGCGTTCGCAGTATTACATTTGCCCGAACTCGGAAAACTGCCGAATTACTGTTGCGCAGTTCGCGTTCGTTATTGGAGGCCAACGCCCCTCACCTGGTAAACCGGATTGCATCGTACCGGGCAGGTTATACACGCAAGGAGAGGCGCGAACTGGAAAAGGCTCTCTTTAGTGGTGAACTTCTGGCCGTTACTGCTACAAGCGCCCTGGAACTTGGCGTAGATATTGGCGGCCTGGATGCCAGCATTTTGACGGGTTATCCTGGCACTATTGCTTCGGCATGGCAGCAGGCAGGTCGCGCTGGTCGCTCGGGTGGACGAGCGCTTACCATTATGATCGCGTACGACAATCCGCTTGATCAGTTTCTAATGCGTCACCCAGACTACTTCTTTGGTCGACCGCATGAAATAGCCACTGCCGACTGCGATAATAGGCGAATCCTGCAGCAACACCTCCTGTGTGCAGCCTACGAGTGCCCGGTTAGTCCGCCGGATATGCAGATGTTTGGCGTAAATGCGCGACAGTGCCTGCAAAACCTGCGGGAAGAGGGACATCTTTTCCTTCGAAATGGTAGGCTGCACTGTAACACAGGCGTCTACCCCGCAGCGCTCGTCAATTTACGGTCGGCTGAAAGTACCGTTTACCAGATTGTTCACCACGAAACAAGGACGCTCATAGGAACCGCGGAATATGGCGCGGCACTGCGAACGCTGCACCCTGGCGCAATCTACCTACATCAGGGCGAAACATTTCGAGTGGAGGAACTGAACCACGAGGCACTGGAGGCACGTGTGATTCCTGCCGAGGTAAGTTACTATACTGAGCCCGCGCAACGGTCTTCGCTCCTTGTACTAGGTATGCGGCACCAGTTGTCACTAGGTGCGTTTGGTGATGTGGTTGTTACCAGCCGCGTAGTGTCATATCAGCGCAAGCGGCTGCAAAACAATATCGTTCTCGACGTTACCAGCCTGGATATGCCGGAACAGACTTTCGAAACTGAAGCCGTGTGGTTGGCGGTATCGAGCAGTATATGCGATAAGGTAACAACTGGCGGATACGATATTCACGGTTCGTTACACGCTGTTGAGCACGCTCTGGCCGGCATGATTCCTCTGTTAATTGCTTGTGATCGCAGCGACATCGGTGGTATCACTGCTCTTCATCATCCAGATACGGGTGCACCAACTATCTTCCTATTTGATACCTATCCGGGAGGAGTAGGAATAGCCGAGGGGCTCGTAGAGCGCATGCCTGAACTCATGTCCGCGGCCCTGCAGGTTATAGAGGAGTGCCCCTGTGATGATGGCTGTCCATCGTGTGTTCACTCGCCGCTTTGTGGCGTAGGTAACCATCCCCTGGATAAACCTGGAAGTGCGCTGCTGCTCAGTCTTCTTCTCGCGAATATGAGCAGTGCGCCAATTCCTGTCGTGAGTTGCGGGCGTCGATCAGATGCAGCGGACTAGTTACCGGGTATTTCCCACACACTCATCGTCCTGAAGCTCCATTAGGCTACCTCGGAGCTCCAAGCGCCCGCGCCTAAGCCAGCTGCGCACGGTATTCACCGGCGCATGTAGTTCTACGGCAATCTCACCGTAGGTGAGCTCTTCCACAACCCGCAGGACGATCGCACGCTGGTGCCGTGGTGGTAGCCGGTGTATTGCATCCCGTATGCGCTCTCCCTCGTGCCTTGCGACGGCAAGTGCAAAAGGATCGCCGCCGTTGAGGCCGCAGGATGGTAGCAAATCCTCAATCATGACCTCCATTTGGTCACGCCTGTGGGACGTACCTAGCCTGTTTAGGCACTCACTAACGGTAAGGCGGCGCAGCCACCCAGCCCAGGGGCCCTTGCCCAGGTAGGTGTGACACACCCGATGAACACGTAAAAACACCTCCTGTGCGGCATCTTCTGCGTCATCATGGTTGTGAAGTATTCCTCGGCAAATGCGAACAGTTGGCGAATAATGCCGCTGTACAAGAATGCGGAATGCCTCGTGGCTGCCTGCAACGGTTTGTGCCGCAAGCAGCTCATCACTTATTAGTTTATTCATAGGTCTGCTTTCTATCACTGTACAAATCGTAAGCGTGCAGCCGCCGCCGGAGATTATATACGGAGTGGATTTTTATAGTTCTACCGATGTCGCGTTGGTGTTGTGGCAGAATGACTAGCCCCATGATATTTCGTAGAACAGGTACCAAATGATAAATGAGTAGTGCCTACAGCGAAAACCGTTGAAGCTACAGACTTGCGTGGCAATGGTATCCTGTAGTGTCTAAGTGCACCAGGGCTACAGGAGTTTGAATGGAAGCGGACGTTGAGAATTTAATAGAAGAACCCAAGCGTTACCGATATGAAAAACATAATCTTGTAGTTCTAACGCTGGATCTTTGCGCCTGTACCATGGGCCTTGCTTTTCTGGATGGAAACGCTATTTTGCCGCTGCTGCTTCATCGGCTTGGTGCTTCCGGATTGTTGATTGGCGCGTTTGCTGGTGGAAGGCTGCTTGCATTCAACCTGCCACAGCTATTTGCCGCACGTAGGCTGCACGGAAAGCCGCGCGTTAAACCGTGGTTCTTTTTTACTGCAGTAATCACACGCGTGCCAGTTCTCCTTTTGCCGTGGCTCATTTGGCATG
>JAJZFK010000020.1 GCA_021805405.1 bacterium | reverse complement strand
ACTTTCCTGCGGAGGCTGCATCCGGCGACGAGCACAACCTGCTGCTTTACCGCGGTGAAACGGCATTCATTATTCTTAACGCATTTCCATACAGCAACGGTCACCTTATGGTAGTACCAATACGTCATACCGACACGCTGGATGGTTATACGGATACCGAAATGCTGGAGGTCATGGTACTGCAGCGGCTAGCAGTTCGCCTCCTCAAGAAGGTGATGAACCCGGAAGCGTTTAACGGTGGCCTCAACATAGGTCGTGCAGCAGGCGCAGGTATAACAGGGCACCTCCACTGGCATATCGTGCCGCGCTGGAATGGCGATACCAATTTCATGACGGTGGTGAACGACGTGCGTGTAGTACCGGAGAGCCTTCAAGCCGTTTATACCAGGCTAAAGGCTGCACTGCCAGAGATGCTTTCATCAGCCGGTCAGGAATCACAAAATAACGAGTAGAAATAGAGTTAAATTATGATAGACAGATATACCACCCCTGAAATGAAACAATTGTGGAGCGCGCAGAACAAAACTCAGAAGTGGCTGGACGTTGAGATAGCAGTTTGTCAGGCACTGGAGAATGCAGGCCAGATACCTGCTGGTTCTACCTCCGCTATTCGCAAGGGCGCCCGGTTTGACCTTGAGCGCATTGCCGTGCTTGAGAAGGAGACCCGCCACGATGTAATGGCGTTCGTGAAGAACGTTGCAGAAAATCTGGGGCCAGAGGGACGATTTGTTCAC
This sequence comes from bacterium, assembly GCA_021805405.1. Taxonomy (GTDB): domain Bacteria; phylum Armatimonadota; class Chthonomonadetes; order Chthonomonadales; family Chthonomonadaceae; genus JAJZFK01. The sequence goes on along the minus strand of JAJZFK010000020.1, from coordinate 2,584 downwards.
TATGGCGTCACCTCCTACGACATTGTAGACACTGCCCTCAGTATACTTTTGCGCGACGCTTCTACCGCGATAATTGAGCGTGCCGAACACCTTAACGAGATATTGCGGAATCGCGCCCGTGAACACAAGAAGACAGTGATGATAGGCCGCACCCATGGCATTCATGCCGAGCCCATCACATTTGGTTTCAAACTGGCAACCTGGGTAGACGAACTTGACCGTGGCATAGTCCGAATGAAGCAGGCGCGCGACGTCATTAGTGTTGGCAAGATTTCGGGCGCGGTGGGTACCCATGCCAATATAAGCCCTGCGATTGAGCTGGAAGTTTGTGCAGGGCTAGACCTTGAGGCCGCTCCTATCTCCACGCAGATCATTACGCGCGACAGGCATGCGCAACTCATCATGGCACTTGCAATTCTCGCTGCCTCACTAGAACGGTTCGCCACGGAAGTGCGCAATATGGCGCGCACAGAGATCCGCGAGGTGCAGGAGTACTTTGCTGTTGGCCAAAAAGGTTCCTCTGCCATGCCGCACAAGCGCAATCCCTGGAACTGCGAAACCGTAACTGGCCTGGCGCGAGTGGTTCGCGGAAACGTCATTCCTATGCTTGAGTCCGTGGTGACGTGGCATGAGCGCGACCTGGCCAACAGCAGCGTGGAGCGGGTGATTCTGCCGGATACTACCATCCTGGTCGACTGGATGCTGTGGAAGTTTGCCGACATCATGGAAGGCCTTGTTATCTTTCCTGAAAACATGTCGCGCAACCTCGAGCAGATGGGCGGGTTAGTCTTCTCCGAACAGATCATGCTCGCGCTCATCGCAGCGGGCCTTTCACGTGAGGAAGCCTACACGGTGGCGCAGCGTAATGCTGCAAAAGCCTGGGACGGTGCCAATTTTAAGGACGCAGTGGCCAATGACGAAACCGTGATGAAACTGCTCACTCCCGAACAGGTAGCACATGCTTTCGATATGGAGTACCACCTTACGAATCTGGAGCATACGTTCAAGGCTTTGGATATTTAATTACACCGTCCGCGGATGAAAGCGCGCTTGCCTTGCGCTCTGTGCGGGCATCAAGGGCATTCCGCCCTGGTGGTTCTTCAGCAGCTTAGCGATATGCTAACCGCGCAGAGACTCCGCCCCGGCCCTGCTGGCCAACCCTCCACCGGGCACTCGCTGTGCTCTTCGAAGGAGGGAGTGCAAATGGGCACCGGCTGGGTGGTGGGCGTTGCGCAGCGCAGCGGCCGCATTGCTTGTAGGTAGATTCACCCGCTTTAAGATAGTAACCTCTATACGGGGCGGATATCAAGCGTGTTTTTACCTGTGAGCAGGGTAATTGTCTCTTCATTCAGAAGTATCATGAGGCCATAAACACCCACCGCTGTACCTGGAGGAACGATTGGAAGGTAGCAAACGGCAACAATTAGCCCTAGGGTACGGCACCATGAGGTGTGGTTAAGAAGACCGTATCCGGAGATGATAGACAGGATACCGACGGCTAATCCTGCCAAACCTGCAAAGATGACTAAGCCAAGAATTGCCTTGCCTAGCAAAACTATATCCTGGTCATCTCTGCCGTGGTAATGAGCAGACGTGTTCGTTGCCATTACAGTTGGATTAGTCGCTCTATCGTGTGGTAACTCCATGGTCAGCCCAAAAATAGCGAGGTAACCCAAAATAAACAATATTCCAATAGAGCCTAAGACAATGTTAAGTATCCCCAATATTTTGATATGTGTAGTGACTGTAGTCTTCAATGGTTTCCATCCTTATTAGTAGTCCTTACTGGTACCGAGACTGCGCCGTGTCGTTTAGGGCTAAACCAGACTACGGCAACGCGAGCAGAAAGGGTGAAACTTGGTTAGGCGCACTATTCAGTATAAATGTTGCCATCTGATTGGAGAATAACTCCAAGTTGAGATTGCCTGTACCACTGTTAATGACCGTAGTTGCAACCTACCAAAAGCGCGCTGCAGTGCCCGTGGCGACAGGTGACACAGAGCACCGATGCTCGTGTGTGCCTACATAATCGCCGGGCCATTTAAGGAAGATCCGGGTGCCAGTTCGAATCTGCCGTCGCAATTAAGTGATAAAGTTGGCTATTATGTTTAAGGATGCGCCTTCAGCCACTTCGTTTGCGAGCCAGAGGTGCTACAGGTGTGTGCCGTTCAATCTCCACATGGTTTCTTCCTTGAACGTAATCAGGATGTGGTGTACCCGTTGAACAAAGATACCGTGTTGGCATCGAACATTGCGACACACGTTCTACGCCCATAAACTCACCATAACTCACTGTGGAATTATGTTACCGACTATTCTGACCTCAGGGAGATTGTTAAACGTCTCCATAGCAGGTTCCTATATGAATTGTTTTGCAAAATGAAACTCTACGTGCCGTTCACCCTAGAGTGACGGTAACTAACGTCGCATTAACGATGCGTCGACGGCGTTATACGAGTTGCGCCAACGAAAATCGGAAGAATATTAACTAACTGGGCGTGCCGAGTAAAGTAGCTGCTCGCATTCAGGATTGAACATTATGAGGAGTCCATAAACCCCAAGGGCTGTTCCCAGGGGAAAAGTT
>JAJZFK010000429.1 GCA_021805405.1 bacterium | reverse complement strand
GCAAATTTCTGCTAACTCATCGTCGCGACCATGAATGGTGCCAATTGGTTTGGGGGGTGCGATAAACGTAGAGGCAGTAGGAGAGGCGCCCGGCGTGCGAACCACGTGGTGGTCTTCTTCGCAAAGGGCAATAGGCATTTTGTGGTGCCGGGCTAGGGCAATTACTCGCTGTATATCGGGGCTGGTATCGACGTTTAGGTCGCGGATTAGGCGGGAGCGGTAGTTGTGATAGCTGAGTATTGCACGTGCGCGATCGTCATTAACGATACATGTCTCTATGAGCATTCGCATCAATGTTTCATTGTAAGGATCGACTTCCACACCTCGTTCAAGGGTGTTGATGGCTTCGCCGTATTCGCACATTTTAATCTGCATGCGGGCGAGCTGTTCTACACAAGCCACGAACTCGTGCTCAAGGCGGCTTCGCTCTGCGTGAACCCAGGCTAATTCGCAACTCGGCATAAGAGAGCCCTGGTAGAGATCCATGCACCTAACTAAATCAGTGGGCTGTAAACTTTGGCTGTACTCAAAAAACTGCACGACGTCGCACCTGCACGCGGTTACGTCCAACGAGAGGTATCGGTTGCCGGTTTGGCCGAGGACAGTGCGGTGGTCACCAAGGGCATATCTTAGGTGGCTCAAATTAAGGCGGAGGTTTGCGAGAGCCTGTTGCTCCGTGCTTTCCGGCCAGAGGGTACCTGCAAGCCATGAACGATCGACTGGGTCACCACGATGCAGTGCCAGTAGCCCAAGCAGCCAGCGCATATTTCGCGAGCGCCACACGACCCACTCCTGGCCGTTTACGAATAGCCGATAATCCCCCAGCAACTGCAGGTAGACCATTTCGTTCAATGCTGTACTCCAGACGCGCCCGTTTCACAATGGGTGGCTTGCCGAACTTCACATCGATACGCTTGCTCGTGTACCTGAGCTAACATGAATAATCTACCATAAACCACTCATAAGTTCAAATTGTAACTACACAGGAGAGCCTCTAGCACTATGCGCATTTCAATATTAGATGACCGCTAAATTGTGCGTGGGCAACATGACAGCATTGAGGGTGCTTCTGGCGACCAAAACGTGGCGCAAAGGTTACTCTCATTTGCTGGTGCCGAACTTTTTGGCGTAAGACTACACAGCGGCAGCGTTGATTGCCTGCTAGTTAAGCAGTTCGTTGGCGTAGCATGATGCGTGAAAATCCCACATCAACGTCAAACGTCAATCCTCCTAAGTACGCTTGCCGCACGTGCGATGCTTACCGCTCGCACAATGGTGTTGTGCGTTTGTACTGCGAGTGCCGGCTCTCACTCACTCTGTAGTGCTGAAAATGCCGATGGTTTTAATTGGTTATTACATTAACATATTGTTGTTGGCAACCGAGCGGGCAGCAGACGAGCGGATTTTGCTTCAAAATCCTGCGGCTACATTTAGCGGTTGGTCGCAGCTGTCGCACAGGTACAAAAGGAGGATTCTGCACGTTTAGGAGCGAAAACAGAGCAGATGGAAATTGTAAGATTTAGCTCAATAGTCCACCGTGCCGCTAGACAGGAAGCAAAATGAGAGCACATAAAACCACCTTCCAGTTTTTGGCCGTCGCAGGTTTGTCGTTTGCACTTTTAGGAGCGGGTGCACAGCAGGCTACAACAGGGCGTGCGCTACCCACAACGGTGGAGGATCTCTCTGGACTACCGTTGCTGGTAGACGGAGCAATGGGCGGCGATTATACGGTTAAGCCTCCCTACCATACGGCTCCAGAGCTTTCACGTGACCCAAATGCGCCAATTGGTGCGGTCTACCATTTTGTCCTGCGCTCTACGGCAAGCAGGTTTTACCCGGGTATTAGTAAATCGGCGCCAGGGAAGGTGGTACCCTACACTCGTCATGTTACCGTCTATATTCCGGCGCAGTACAAACCGGGCACCGCGGCACCTTTCCTGGTTTCTCAAGATAGCATGGGGCAGGGAATACTGCCAACAATCCTCGATAACATGATTTACGAGCATCGACTGCCAGTGCTGGCGGCGATTATGATCGACTCCGGGGGTGGTGATGCTCAGGGTAGTGAGCGCGGGTTGGAATACGACACGGTATCTGGCAAGTATGCGGACTTCATTGAGAAAGAGGTGCTTCCAGAGGTATCACGGCGCTATCATATCACATTAACCCGTGATCCAGATGGTCGGCTTGCAATGGGTGGGAGCTCAGGCGGAGCTTGTGCATTTTCAATGGCCTGGTTTCGACCAAACCTCTTCCATCGGGTGCTCACCTACTCTGGCACCTACGTGAATCAGCAGTCTCCCTTTAACCCCGCGTCTCCCCACGGAGCCTGGGAGTACCATGAGCACTTTATTCTAGAGTCGCACGTACGCCCAATACGTATCTGGCTGGAAGTAGGGCAGAACGATTTGCGTGCGCATGACGATATTGATACACTGCATAACTGGCCATTAGCCAACGAGCGCATGGCCGCTGCTCTACGGTTGCGAGGGTACCGTTACCAGTTTGTTTATGCGCAGGATGCCGGACACGTAGATTGGCGAGTAGTGCAGCAGACGCTGCCGGAAGCGCTGGAGTGGGTGTGGCGGGGGTATCGGCCCACAGGCAGGTGACGCGTCGATCGCTGGTAGTGAACTGTGGTGAGCGACGTGGGCGCAGGGGATATGGCTGGAGCGTTCGATGTGGGAATTTTCTGGTAGCGATGAAATACACCTTGACAGATGGCGATTTCTGGGCGATGATAGATTAACAGTACCCGCCAAGGCTATGTGCATCTGCGTATCCTCAAATTGGCGGGTCTTTTCACGCCGAACCCATAATGATGTCACCCTTTGTTAAACCGGCATTAAGATACGACGAACAAGTTGCCCTTCTCCAAAGCCGAGGAATGGTTATCGATAATGGTGCGGAAGCAGTGACGACTCTCAATCGCCTTAATTACTATCGGCTGCGTGCATATTGGGTGCCATTCGAAGTAGGCAAGGACACGCACCAATTCCGCGAAGGTACAACATTCGACCAGGTTGTCGATCTCTATACTTTCGACCGTGAATTGCGGCTACTTGTCCTGGGTGCCATTGAGCGTGTTGAAGTCTCAGTGAGGGCAATATGGGCGTACAATCTGGCCCATGAATACGGACCATTCGGTTACCTTCAACCGGAGCATTTTGAACCCAGGAAAACAATGGCAAGGTGTAGGCTTCGCTCGTAATGCTTCTTTATCTAGTTGATACGATCGATGGATCCGCCGTATTGCGGAACAGCATCTTGAAGTTATTTTACCGTCAGGAACCGGCCCTGTAAAGCGTATGGGCTTTCC
>JAJZFK010000011.1 GCA_021805405.1 bacterium | reverse complement strand
TTCAGAAGTCGCGAACCACAAGAAGGAGCGCGATGCACGCCACTCCAGCGTGCAGATTCTTGGCGCGGTGGACAGCCTCCACCGCGACAGGGACCGGCAGCGGTCCCGATTAACTAAACATAGGGAGATACCACTTAGTGGCAAAACAGTGTTTGATTGAAAAGGCGCGCCGCAAGCCCAAGTTTGCAGTGCGCGGCTACACGCGGTGCAATGTCTGCGGTAGGTCTCGCGGCGTATTTCGCCGGTTTGGCCTCTGTCGCATCTGCTTCCGTGAAATGGCTCACAAAGGCCTTATTCCCGGCGTAACGAAGTCGAGCTGGTAGAAGGAGAAACCACATGGCATACACAACTGATCCGGTGGCAGACCTGCTCACCCGCATTCGAAACGCCAACAGGGCGAACCACGACTCTCTTGAGATCTCCAGCTCGAAAATGAAAGTGGAGATTCTGCGCATACTTCAGGCAGAAGGTTTCATTAAAGGGTACGACGTAGTAAAGCAGGAGCCCCAGGATAAGATCAAGATCGTGCTAAAGTACGGTCCCCGCCGCGAGAAGGTTATCACCAACCTTGTGCGCATTAGCAAACCTGGTCTTCGACGATACTGTGGCAAGGATAAAATTCCCCGCGTCCTTCGAGGGCTGGGAATCGCCATCCTCTCAACATCTAACGGCCTCATGACCGATCGCGAAGCGCGCAAGCGCGGTGTCGGCGGCGAAGTCGTCTGCTACGTCTACTGATAAAGGGGTTTAGATATGTCTAGAATCGGCAAGCACCCCATCACGCTTCCTGCCGGCGTGGTAGTGACCACCAAAGAGGACGGCACCGTGGTGATAAAGGGGCCAAAAGGCACATTAGAGCGTAAGCTCCCGCCCGATATTACATTCGTGCAGGATGGTAACATGCTCACAGTACAGCGGCCAAGCGAAGAACAGGCACATCGTGCGCTACATGGCCTTACCCGCTCACTCATGGCCAACATGGTGGAAGGCGTTACAAACGGTTACACCCGCCAGCTGGAAATTCAGGGCACAGGCTTCCGCGCCTCGGTGCAGGGCAACATCCTGCAGCTTAACGTAGGCTTCTCGCACTCAATTGAAGTGTGGCCGCGTGATGGAATTACCTTTGCAGTTGCAAACGACCCCGTTTCGCGAAACCCCGTAGTAACGGTTAGCGGAATCGACAAAGAGAAAGTCGGGCAGATGGCGGCGGAAATCCGCAAACTGCGCAAGCCGGAACCCTACAAGGGTAAGGGTATTCGCTACAAGGGCGAGTTCGTGCGCCGCAAGCAGGGTAAAACCGGCGGTAAGGGCGGCAAGGGCAAGAAGTAAGCCCGCTATGGTATAATCTTTGTCTGCGCCTACATCTTTAGGCGCAGACATCCACGAGCGTTGGGTCGGTCATCCAACGCGGAGGAATTTTCTCGTTTAATGAAACCGCAAGAAAAAGAACGACTTCGGCAGCGGAGACATCGTCGTGTACGTTCACGCGTGGCAGGCACCGACGATCGCCCGAGACTGAACGTCTCCCGAAGCATTAACCATATTTATGCCCAAGTAATCAACGACTCCACGGGCCAAACGCTGGTTTCGGCATCCACCGTTGAGAAGGCGATGCGAACCACTTTGAAGTCTGGTGGTAACGTTGAGGCCGCATCTGCTATTGGTGCCCTGGTTGCGGAGCGTGCACTGGCTGCGGGTCTCTCTAAAGTAGTTTTCGATCGTGGTGGATATAAATACCACGGCAGGGTCAAAGCCCTTGCAGACAGCGCCCGACAGGGTGGCCTGGATTTCTAGTACCCTACGTATGCGACGGTACCGAAATCCGGCGCTAAGGAGTTAGATTTTGGCAAAAATTAACGCAGATGCTCTTAATCTTGAGGAGCGCGTAGTCCGCACCAACAAATGCCAGAAGACCACCAAGGGTGGGCGCACCATGAGCTGGAGCGCGCTGGTGGTGGTTGGCGACGGAAATGGATATGTTGGAGCCGGCCTTGGCAAAGCTCGTGCTATTCCCGATGCAATCCGCAAGGGTGTTGAAGCCGCCAAGAAGAACATTATACAGATACCCATCGTCAACGGCACTCTACCACATGAGATTCTTCAGAGCCACGGAGCGGCAGAGGTATTACTTAAACCAGCCTCTACGGGTACTGGGGTTGTCGCTGGAAGTAGCATGCGAACCGTTCTGGAACTCGCTGGAGTTCACGACGTTCTGGGTAAATCATTGGGCAGCACCAATCAGGTGAACATCTGCTGGGCCACCATGAAGGCGCTCTCAAGCCTGCGTACTGCCCAGGATGTTGCAACTCTGCGCGGCACTACCGCCGAGACGCTGCAGCCCTGGCTCACCAAGCATTCGGAGGACAGTCATGGCCAGTAAGTTGAAAATTACCCTTGTTAAAAGTGTAATCGGTTATGAAAAAAGCCAGGGTGCGACAGTACGATCGCTTGGCCTGTTGCGTATCCGCCATACAGTGGTTCAGGAAGACTGCCCTGTAATTCGCGGAATGCTGCACAAGGTCCGCCATCTGGTGGTAGTAGAACCCGTTCAGGAATAGTTATTGTGCGGCCCTGTATGCGGCGGCACTTATTTAGAGGCTTAATATAATGACAATTAGCGTACATACGCTCAAACCAGCAGAAGGCTCGACCCACCGCCGCAAGCGCATAGGTCGCGGTCTTGGTTCTGGACACGGTAAGCAGGCTACCAGGGGCCATAAAGGTAACAAAGCGCGTGGGCAGATCAATCCTAACTTCGAAGGCGGACAGACACCACTGCACCGACGCCTTCCTCAGTTGCGCGGCTTCAAGCCGGTTAACAAGAAGATCTACGCTCTGATCAACGTGGGAGCGCTTGAGATGCAGTTCGAAGACGGCGCGGTAATCACGCCAGACCTACTCATGGAGCGCGGTATTCTTCGTGACCTGCACCACGGACTTAAGGTTCTTGGCGGTGGCGATGTAACCCGCAAGTTCACCGTTCACACCAACAAGATTAGTGACACTGCACGCGAGAAACTCGAGGCAGCGGGTGGTAAAGTGGAGATCCTGGAGAAAGCTTAGCAATGATTGAGAAGCTGATTGCAGCTTGGCAAATTCCTGACGTTAAACGTCGTATACTCTTCGTACTTTTCATGTTTGCCGTATTCGCTGTTGGTGCCCATATTCCGGTACCAGGTGTTAACCCCAAACAGATAAGTTCGTTTATGGCGCAGACGTCGACCAACAACCTGTTCGGGCTCATCAATGCCTTTTCCGGTGGCGCCCTGCGTCGCTTCTCAGTTTTCGCAATGGGTATCGCGCCCTACATCAACGCTTCC